>JAIXVO010000584.1 GCA_027482985.1 Cyanobacteriota bacterium | reverse complement strand
GCCAGCACCACATCGCCGGGTTCCAGTCCGGCTTTAATCGCAGGGGTGGGATCTAGCTTCACACCAATCGCCCCTTTGCCACTGGGATTCAGCGCGGGAGTGAATTGGACATCCTTCAATGTGGGTTTGCCCTCCGCATCGGTGCGGCGCACCTTCAACTGAGCGGGACTGGTAGTGACCAGCAATTCCGCCGAGTTGGTCGCCGGATTATAGGCCACATCAAATTTTTGGAGGTTCTGCTTCTCGTCAATAAAGAGCACGTCGCCGGATTTGATCCCCAGTTCCGCTGCCTGTCCTGCCACCTCATTGACTTTGAAATAACCATTAATCAAAATTCCCGGCTGGCTGGCTTGCTGTACGCCCACCGTGCCCACCTGCAACAACAGCACCAGGTAAGCAAAAATCAGGTTGGCGATCACGCCCGCACTGATGACGATCGCCCGATCCAGAATGGGGCGATTCCGCAGCAAGTTGGGGTCATTCGGATCGATGTCATTGGCATCCGGGTCATCATCGGGAAAGCCGACGAACCCGCCCAGGGGAAACGCCCGCAGGGCATATTCCGTTTCCGGCCCCTGATATTTCCACAACACCGGGCCAAAACCGATGGAAAACTTGTTGGCGTAGATGCCCTGTAAGCGGGCGGCCATGAAGTGTCCCAGTTCGTGAACCACAATCAGAATCGCCAAGACTGCGATCGCGGGCAATGCCGCCAGAACCCCAGAAAATGCCATAAGGTTAACAAAAGTATTGATTTGACGTTCCATCTATTCTAAAGGGTGAAATCACTTGTTGAATCGGCTGGATTGCAGAGCTACCCCGACCGCCGCAAAACTCTCTAAACTAAAGGGGGACCTTAAACGAAGGAGAGTTTCATGACAGCAGTGCAGGTATCGGCTCAGGATTTGTTCCGCGCGGCTTACGAAAACCGCTACACCTGGGATCAGGCTTTCCCTGGCTACACGGCAGATGTCAGCTTGACGGTGGACGGCGACACGTTTACCGGACGGGCGCAGGTGAATCCCGATATGACGGCAGAAGTGTTTGATGTGGCTGACGAACAAGCGAAAAAATTGATCCACGGGCAATTGTGGGAAACCTCAATCCACCGGGTTCGCCGCACCTTTGAACAAACTCATGGTGAAAACAGCTTTACCTATGGCGATACGGATGCAGCCGGGGCTGTCGAAATTTTGATGGGCGGCAAGGCGGAGGGCGATCGCTACAAGTTGCAAGGCAATGTAGTGACGCTGGTACATCGGCATATTCATGGTGTCGTCATCACAATTAATACCTTCGATGTGCAAAACACGGAGGCAGGCTACCTGTCCCACACTTACGACTCCGTTTACCATGACCCCAAAACGGGTGAACAAAAAGGCGGCAAGAGTGAGTTTGAAGATCACTATGAAAAAGTCGGTAACTACTACATTTTGAGTCGCCGCGTGATTCGCACCGAAGCCAACGGCAAAGCTTCTGTGAATGATTTTGTATTCTCCAACATTCGCCTGCTCGACCCTAAAGCGGCTTAGTCAAAACTTCAATTGAGGTACGGGTTTGGCATTCCATCATAGTCTGAGCGATCGCTTAGAATTGCGTTGTCCCATGCCAAACCCACGCCGAGGTCATCTGTTTTGCAGGTATCTTCCGATGTAAGCGAGAGCGCGACTCGACTGGCATTGAGCGGGCTGCAACAAGCTTTTCTCTCTAGCACTAAATTTCATATTCTTGTCGAATCATAAAGTGACGCAAAAATTTAGGGAGGAGCGCGATCGCTCAGATCCCGGTGCTCTCGCTAACCCTCGCGAATGGGTCTCTGGAAAAGCATTACAGCTATTTTGCTGGCAATTCTATCGCAAAAGACTAACCGCTTCTTCACAACCGCGATCGCCCCTTCGAAAATAAGGTGTTGAAATGATTGGTAGGCAAACATTTCAACACCCAAACCTTCCCACTCGCTGGGAACCTCACTTGAATGGAAACATCATTCTCTGAATATAAGTAGGATTCGGGCAATGTGCTCTCCCCGCTTGCTGGGGAATTCACTTGAATGGAAACGTGACTATTTTCTGCGGACGGGAATTATAAGCACAGCAGTTTATTGGATGACTTTATGCTGAAGCTGTTCCTCCGCCAGTTAGCCCTGAAAGACCATCGTGCAGAACGATGGTATCGCCGCTTATTTGCGCCCTCCATGGCCGAGAATGCTGAGTTTTGGCGTACCAGACTGAATGCGATCGGAGACGACTGCCTGATCAATGGCGATGTTCGCATCACCGACCCAGAGTTTGTGCGCCTGGGAAACAACGTTTGCCTGTCCAGTTGCACCTTAATTTGCCATAACGGGGCGATCGCCGTCCTCAACCGCGCCTATGGGAAAAAGTTAGATGCCGTGGGCAAAATTGAAATCGGCAACAACGTCTTTGTCGGCATTGGTGCCATCATTTTGCCCGGCGTAACCATCGGCGATAACTGCATCATTGGTGCCGGAGCCGTAGTGACCAAAAATATTCCCGCTGGCTGTGTCGTCGGTGGCGTTCCAGCCCGGATCATCAAATCCACCGCTGAATTGGTGGAGAAACTAGAGCAAGAAACCTGGCGCTCCCCCTGGAATGATTTGATCCAGACTCGCGAAGGAGCCTTCGATCCCAGCCTGGAGCCCGAACTTTTGAAGCTGCGCCTGGCTCATTTCTTTACAACAGAAGTTTAAGCAGTTTGACCTTCTCCCCTCGCCGGGGCACGCTCTAAAAAATCATGATGAGGAAATACCAATGGCTGTAATTCGACAAGGTGACATCGAGATTTGGGATGACTTGAGCTGGTCTGAAATGAACGCAACCGAGCAAGCCACCTGGGGCCAACTCGGTTGGGATGAGGCCAGTTGGGAAGAAGATACCGACCCCCCCGCCTCCAACGATCAATATTGGGAAGAACTCACTAGTCAGGAGCAGGCCGCTGCCGAACAACTCGGCTACACCCAAGCGCTTTGGGATGAAGAATAAAGTTGACTGACTAATTAATCGCGATTCCAGTTTGCACCCTCCATCCTCTGGCACCCCAGTCAGGGGATTTTTAGTTACCAGGGATGAAGCCCAACGGACAGAATCGCGATCGCCCATGGAGGAGATCACGGGCAGCGCCAGCACTATTCCTGAAGCAAAGCCCGTAATCTGGCGAGTTCCGCTTCTGCCGCTTCCGCCCGCGATCGTTCTCGCTCGGCTCTAGCAGCTTCCTGCTCGGCTCTAGCAGCTTCCTGCTCGGCTCTAGCAGCTTCCTGCTCGGCTCTAGCAGCTTCCTGCTCGGCTTTTTC
>JAIXVO010000745.1 GCA_027482985.1 Cyanobacteriota bacterium | reverse complement strand
TCCTCTATCTCCTGCCTCCTATCTCCCCAAAATCGCCGGATTCCCCGTATCGTAAAGTCCCGCAATGCAGCCGATCATCAACGTTGCGAGTGTGGCAGACCAGAGAGCCGTCCAACCGAGGCTGGAGATCTCTTGGCGGCGGGAGGGCACTAATCCGACTAAGCCGCCCACAAAGATGCCCAGAGAAGGAATATGGGCAAAACCGCAGAGGGCATAACTGACAACTAACAACGTGCGATCGCTGATGGCTCCCTGTTGCGCCAGTAGTCCTAACTGTTGATAGGAGGGGACTTCGGTGGCGATCAACCGTTGTCCTAATAGCAGAGAAGCTTGCCAGAGTTCCTGCCATTGCAGCGAAACGCCCGTCAAAAAGGTCAGGGGTAAAAACAGCGCCCCCAGAATATTTTGCAGCGTCACCACTTGAAACACCTGACCGATCGCCCGCACGATGGGTTGCGAACTGGTGGCGAGGGAAGCCAGGTTGGCAAAAAAGAGATTCACGAGGGCGACCAAGCCCAAAATGGCGATCAGCAAAGCGGCGATCGCGACGGCCAGCTTCACCCCATCCAATGCCCCCACCACGACACTTTCCATCGGATTCAGGCTGGTGGTGACGGTGTTAGCGGGCGGCGGCGGCGGCAGGTTAGGTTGGGGGGCGATCGCGACTTGCTGGCCGGGAATGGTTTCTTCGAGTTGGGTCATGGGCTTGTCGGCGATCGCCGTTCCAGCCTGAAGGGGGTGCTCCTCTAATTGAATGCCCATCGTTTCCGGAGTTGCCGTTTCCGGGATGATAATCTTGGCAATCACAAAACAAGCGGGGATCGCCATGATCGACGCTGACATCAGATGTCCCGTAATGTTGGGAAAGACGGGGCGCAACAGGCCCGCATACAAGGCCAACACGGTCGAAGCGATACTGCCAAAACAGGAGGCCAAAATTGCATTCAGTTCGCTGCGAGTCATGCGTTCCAGATAAGGTCGCACCACTAACGCCGACTCAATCCCCACAAAAATATTGCTCGCCCCACTGAGGGATTCTGCCCCGCTCAACTGCATCGTGCGTTGGAACAAGCGGGCGAATAGATTCACCAGGGGTTGAATCAAACCCAGGGCATAGAGGAGGGACATCAGCGCTGAGAAGAAAATGACGCTGGGTAAAGCGCGAAACGCGAAGATGTAGCCCAAGTTGAGAAAGTCAGGACTAAGGCGATCGCCCGGCACGGGTACATAGGGCGGGGTCACAGTCCGAGCAATCCAGCGGCCCGCCAGAATGGGGCCCGGAATACTCGTCGGGTCGGGCACCAGCAGCGTGGTAAATAAAAATCGCGACCCCGCTTCTGTTGCATCCAGAATCGCATTCACGGCGTTACTGAGGAGTTCCACCAGTCGCCGGGTCACGGGCACGAGAAACACAAACAGGCCCAACACCAGTTGCAGTCCAATCCCCCAGGCGATCGTGCGCCACGGCACTAACCGCCGATTTTCTGAAGTCAACCAGGCGATCCCACAGAGGGCAAAAATGCCAATGAAAGACAGAAGGTTTAGCGGCATTGTGACCTGCGGGGGGGGTGAAACTCGGAATACGTGATGAACTCGGCGCGGAATTTGAGCCAGATCAAATAGCGGGTTAAGCGCCGCAACATCCCCTGTCCAGAGTGCCGTTTAATGTAGCCTGGTAGCGCAAATTCAGAAATATCGGTGAATTCCCACGGATGAAAATACAGGCTGAGATAGCGATCGCTCTGCAACGTCCACACACTTGCCAGTTGGTAGAGCGGCAACGGGAGGTGCTTGAAGCTCAACCAAAAGAGGGGAAATCGCAGCAGCGGGGTGACAGACACAGGGATGTTCAGTAACGTGTGGGAATAATGAGCCGTCCGGGGTTGAGCCAGATTGTTATAGCGTCCCGGTAAATAAGTCGGGTTTACGGAAGAATTATAAGCATATCCGGCGGCGGCAATCGCTTGATCATTGACTTTTTGTAGGGGCGCCATGCGGAATCCAGTAATTGGGGTGTGCGCGATCGCCTCCAACACCGCGCGGGATTTAGCCAGATCCGCCGCCTCAAACGTGGCATGAAAGAAGCCGTGGGAAGCAATTTCGTGCCGTTGCGCGATCGCCTGGATGGTAGCCGGATGATGGCGGGCAAAATGCGCTGTGGTAAAAAAAGTCGCGCGAATGTCTAAGTCGTCCAGCAGTTGCAAAATCGCGTCTAATCCCTGCCGCGACACGGCAAATTGAACGGCTTCGGGAACAGCTTGTCCATACTCCTCCGGCACATCAAATTCTTCCACATCAAAGCTCAACAACACGACCTTAGTCATATCGCCCCATCCAGTCATTCCAGCGGATGCGAAGCAAATCCTGGAGCATTTTGAGGGAATCAATCAATAAATTCACTTTGGATTGCTTGTGGCTGTGCCGCGCCGAAACCTGCGCCGGAATTTCAGCAATTTCGTAGCCTTGTTTCCGCGCCAAATAGATTAACTCTACGTCAAACGAAAAACCAGTTAATTCTTGCAAGCCAAATAACTGCTTTGCGACTGAATGCTGAAACCCTTTGAGACCCGCTTGCATATCTACATATTGCAAGTTCAAAATCTGCCGAGAGAGTAAATTGTAGGTTTTGCCCGCAATCCGGCGAATGGGTTGAATCTCTTGCTGGTTCGCCGCCAAGCCCCGACTGCCAATTACCACTTCAAACCACGTCAGCTTGTCTAACATCAAATCCAAATGATCCAGAGAATACGCCAGATCGCCATCCAAAAAGCAGATATAATCCCCTGTCGCCGCTTCCACGCCCCGCCGCACCGCATACCCCTTCCCACTCCGCTGGGGGTAGGAGACTAAATAGATGCGATCGCACTGAGCCGCTGCCAGCCGCGCCTCCAGCAAGCCCGCCGTCCGATCAGTGGAGCCATCATTCACAAAAATAAAGTCATAGGTGGGGTGCTGTTCGGCATAGGCAAATACCGCATCAAACGTGTGTTGAATACAGGCTTGCTCATTATAAATCGGTAAAATAATCGACGCATGGCAAGCGCGGGAAGCACTCTCAAATTGCATGGGCTGCAAACTGGACTGTGCCAACTGATTCGGCAACCAATTCATTCTGGACTCTCCTCAACACCACACTGAATCGGTGGCTATCGATACGATACAGGACGCTTTGCGAACAAGCTAGATGGGGGGAGGAGGAAGGGGCAGGGAGGGAGAGGAAGAGGCAGGGAGGGAGAGGAAGGGGCAGGGAGGGAGAGGAAGGAAAAAGGAGGCAGAAGCCAGGAGCCACAATTCAGGAGCTCCAAGCACCACACTGACTCCTGCCGCCTTCTGCCCTCTGCCTTCTGCCGCCTGCCCCAGGCTTGGCACTGGACGTGGCATTTGGGCAAAGATTTGCGCAGATTTCAAAAAATGTTTGCCAAATGCCGCGCCCCTCCGGGGTTCCCCCCTCCTAACTGCACTCATCGCTTCTGCTTCGATTCCAATTGCGCCAAGGCTGTCAACAATTCTTGCTGGGTCGGTTCCCATTGGGCCAGGGCGGTGGGATTGGAGGGCACCCCGCGGCGCAGCAAAATGATTTTGTCCTGTAACTTCAGCACGCCATAATTGCCGCCTTTGATCAAGTTGTCGATCATGGGCACCACTTGGCGGAGGCGATCGCGCTCCGGCTTGAAGGTCGGCATATACCGTTCCATTCGCCATAAATCGGCAATCACATATTCCATTTCTTCCACCTTGCCATCCTCATCCTTCAGCAATAGCCCAGGCGGACGAATAATTTTCTGGCGAGAGGAGAGTTGCGGGATGATGTTCGTCGTTGCTGACACACTCGCATCCGGGGGAATTTGCCGAATCATGTCATTCATCACGCCCGCCCGTTGCCATTGTTGATTGAGCGGCACCAACACCCAGGGTTGAAACGAATCTGGCATGAGGAAGTAAAACGCCTGATTGGGGTTCGCCAGAATGGTAAACAGCAGTGAGATCGCTAGACAAACGCCCCAAAACTGACGAAAGGCAGGGGTGAGTTGGCGATAGCGGAAAGTCCAACCCACATGCTGCCACCAGTTTCCGGTTGGAGAAACCCCTGGTGTCCGTTGAGAGCGAGCCGCCCACCACAGAATCGTGCCATAGAAAATTCCCGGCACCACGGCGATCGCATAGCGAATCGTGATCACCGTTGCCAGTTGCCCACTCTGGATAAAAATCGTCAACAGCGGCACGCCGCCCATAATCCAACTCGCAGGCGAAATCGCTGGGACAAACGCCAGCGGCACCCATTGCCCTAACAGGTAAGACAACCGCCGATTAAACGGGGTGAGTAAAGCTTGCAGGAGGGCGATCGGGTTGGTCAACATGCCCCACAAAATCCGCAGAGTACTGGGCGACTCCTCCCCCCCCGCAAACTGCCGAAATTTATCCGCCATGTAGAGTCGGGGATTGTCTGATGAAAACTGGGTCATCACCAGATTCGTCACCCCTGCCACATAAACAAAACTAATCAAGCATAGCGCTGCCCCTAGTTTGGGGTGTCGCCGACTGACTAACAAAAACAACCCAATCCCAAATAGCATAATGCCCGTGTCTTCGCGCACCCCCAGCACCAGCAACACCATCAGCCAGAAGATCCGCCAGCGCTGCTTTTCCATCGCTAGCAAGAGGCCAAAGGTAAATAGCGGAATCTGACATTGCTCGTAAAAGTTGGCAAAGGTGGGGCCAATCACCGCGATCGCCGCAAAATACCCCCCCGTAATCCACAGCGACAGATTCGGACTGAGGTAATGTCGTGCCAAGGCATACAGCACCACGCCACCAGCGGTCATTAAGCCCACTTGGAGCACAATTAGCGTGGCAGGATGGGGGAAGACAGCATAAATTGGTAGCCAGAGTAAAAAAGTGGGGACAAAATGCTGCCCCAAATGGATAAAGTTGACGATGGGAACGACGTTATCGGCCAGCACCGCGACCGAATTGGCACTGGTTAAGGAACTCTGGAAAAACCGCCCATGCAGGTTATTCCAAAAAATTTGATTAAATAACCCGTGGTCGTAGGACGTGTAGTAGGTAAAGTAGCGATGCAGCGAGAACAACAGCATGAAGCCCAGAAAGGCCGCTGTGATTACTGCTAACCGCTTGAGTTCCGGCTGATGGTGGTGGGCTTGTTTTTGCCACCGCTCAAATGATTCCTTTAGCCGGACTGGGGTCTCTCGCACCATGGATCTCCTCTCACCTATCCCACAACAACTGACCAGGGCAAGGTCAACATCGCGATCGCCCCACATCTCTGGAGCTGGTCAAATCCACTGCCTGACCACTTGAATCACGATAAACTGCCCTTCACTTTTCGATACTAAACCTGACACACATCACGCCTGATCATAATCTGGAATGGGCATTTCTACTTGTTGGCACTCAGTTCAACCCGCGATCGAGCTTTTTTCCAAAAACTTGCTTGCCGAGTGTCACATTCGTTTGTTACTGTAAGTAAGCGCTGAAAGCGCAGTCTCCCTGCCGGGATAGCTCAGTTGGTAGAGCAGAGGACTGAAAATCCTCGTGTCACCGGTTCAAGTCCGGTTCCTGGCATTTCTATCACTTCAGCAAGAAGCCCTGATTCCAAGCGATTCAGGGCTTCTTGTTTTGGCATGCTCCTATACACCCGTTCTATTTATTGGGTATTTTCAGGTCTTTTTGGCACTCAAATTGGTGTAAAACTGGTGTAAATGGTGTAAAGTACAAATGAACTAACTAAAGCTGTTCTATGTACTTGAAGTCTCCAGCCCACAAAGCTTATAAGGGTTCGGTTTCGATTCTCTGTTCTAACGGAAGGCTGCAACTGAGATTTACCTATGGCGGCAAGCGACATTACCTTTCCACAGGCTACCCAGACACTTCACAGCACCGAAAACTGGCTGAAATCAAGGCAAAGGAGATTGAGAAGGATATTCTCTACGAACGGTTTGACCCGAATAACCTGGATAAGTACAAGCCGCAATCTGCTCTCAGTACCATTACACCCGTTACACCCATCAACCAGTTCTCGCCCAGACACGCCAGCAATGCGTCTCCACTCTGCCCCAGTCGTCTGTAGGATTGAATCTCTTTTGTCATGGCTTGCTTGAATAGTGCGTCCTGTTCCCCCGGAGGGAAATAACGCAGCAGTTCCGTCGAACTGGGTCTATAACCGCTATCCATCCTTTGAATCAATTCCCTGCCACCTGGTTTGCGGGCAATCACAGGACGCAGGTCTTCTCGAAAGCTCATGAATTGATAGCGACCAAGGGGCACCATGCAGCCCTGGGGCACTGGTCAGCTAACGGGTGAGGGCATCAAACCCACATAGGGTCAGCAGTTCAGCAATTGAAAGCGGACGCTGACAGTAGCCCATTGCCATCGCTGGTGTCAGCTTACAACCCAAGCCCCAGTGCGGTCGCACCCAGTTGTGAATCAGTCGTTGCACATCCAACACCCGTTGCAAGCCTGCGACGCACTTGGCGTACAGGTTCTGCCGGCGGCGATAAGCACTGGCTCGTCGCCTTAAAGCGCCGTTTTGGGCTTCATTGTGGTTGGCATGGACTTCCCGTGCTGGACTGATGGCCGTGAACGGATGCTCCACTCGCACCCATTTGACCCGTCTACGACCCTGGGAACCTTTGATCTTCATCGCCACTTCCAAGCCTTCGCGCCAGACTTTGCGGTAGGGGTAATCCGGGTGACACTCGCTGGTCTTGAGGCGCACACTGGCTAATCGCCATAACGCCTGACCATAACGACGCTCGCCATCGGTAAAGCAGCGGATCGATGTCGCCGGATTGGCCCACGCCCACGCTTGACATGTCCCCTGCTCAAACAACTGGTGCGTCTTTTGCCCGGCTTGCGCCTGCACCCAGTAGCGGCTCGTGCGCTCGATAAAATGAATCGTCCAACCCGTGGACTTACAGGGGGGGAAGGTTCTCGCCCACGCGAGTGTAAACCTCATCCCCTTCGAGGGTAATGTCAGCCCCAGCAGGAGCGGGTGGTGACCACTGGTTGGACTGCTGGGCAAGGCGCTGTTCCCACCGGATAATCGTGGCGTGAGATTTCCCAAAGGAGCGCCCGGTGGCCCGCACACCCAAGCCTTCAGTGCGCACGTTGAGGGCGGCTGCCACCAGACTGACTGGCGTTCTGAGCCGAGCCATCGGGGTCTTGGTGCGCTCGTTAAAGCGTTTTTTGCAACCTTGGCATCAGTAGCGCTGCTGCACACTTTGGTCTTGCAGCTTGACTTTCCCGTTTTTGACCGTCTGCTCGTTCTGACAATGGGGACACTTCATCGCTCAACCTCATGTAGTATCCCTATTTTAGCAATCACCCTTTAGGAGACCACTGCCGTGCCACGGGGTAACGGATCATCGGGTAAGGCAGATTCAGGAACCAGATGCCGCCTGCGAGACTGGCGATCGCGATCGCGCCAACCTTAATCCGCCCCCAGGTTGGAGACGGCGGACAATTCGCCTTGGCCGCTTGCTTTAAGACTTTCTCACTGAAATCAGGAAACAAGTCATCCACCAAATTCCGCAATTGCGGCAACGTCAGCGGCGCGCCCGTTCGGCTACACAACTTCTCTAACCGCTTGACGGCGATTTCCCGCTGCACTTGACCCGCTGGATGATTCGTACAAAGTCGTTCAATCTCCGCTTTAAGAATGTCGAACGCCGCGCGATTCAGCAAAAACATGGTGAGATCCTGAAGGATGAATGATGCAGTAACTACACGCGATCGCCCCCTATTTGCGCATGGTTGCCCCCGCTGCGGTCACTTTTCCTTCAGTATTCCCCGTTCAGCCACAAGACCTCGAAACGATTCAAGGCTTCCAAGAGTTAAGATCTCATGCGTTTCCAAACCCCATTCCTTCTCACTCGTTAAGTTAATCCCACGCCTTTACCAGCGGAATTTGAAGTAGGATAAAGCTAGATTTTGAGGGCGTGTAGCGATGACTTCGGCACTGAATGGACAATCCGGTGTAATTCGCACAGAACGGGGACTCACGATCGCAGGCACCCGAATCACCCTTTATGATGTGATTGATCTGCTGAAAGCTCATTACCACCCTAAATTGATTCGTGACACCTTCAATCTCACAGATGCGCAGATACACGCCGCTTTGTCCTACATTGAGGCAAATCGGGTGCAGATGGAGGCTGAATACCAGGAAGTGCTGCGAACGAGAGAAGAAATTCGTCAGTATTGGGAAGAGCGTAACCGCGATCGCCTTACCCAAATTGCGGCAATGCCACGTAAATCCGAACAGGAAGTCATTTGGGCAAAACTTGAGGCTCAGAAAGCCAGCCGAAATATCGCACCCAAACAATGATTTTCCTGGTGGACTACAATCTAGAAGGCTATGCACTAATTTTCTTGGGTATTTTGACCAAACTAGGCTGGCTTGAACTCCTGCCCATTCAATTTGTCACTTTTAGAGAAGCTGGACTGTTGATGGAAAGCAGCGATCGCATAGTCTGGCAATATGCTCAGGCGCATCAGATGTTGATTCTCACAGCGAACCGGAACATGAAGGATGAAGATTCGCTTGAACAAGTTATGCGCGAGGAAAACACTGAAGATTCTTTCCCAGTATTAACAATTGGCAGCCTCGATCGCTTGAGTGAAGCGGATTATCGAGAGCGATGTGTGGAGCGGTTGATTGAAATTGTCGTAGAAATTGATCGGTATAAAGGTGTTGGCCGTTTGTTCATTCCATAAACGTACCCAGCGCGATCGCACTTCCTTCTTCTCGTCTGCTTCTAGAACCAGGACGAGATCCGGCAGCATAAGTCCCTTCGCATTCGCCCCGATCTCGCAAGTCTTCAAGACTTGCGAGATCGGAGATCCCGTTACTCAGCAAAAATGTTGCCGAAGAAGTCGAGGGTTTCTTTAAGCGAGGCGATGAAAATATCAATGTCCTCGCGGGTGTTGTAGAAGTAGAGGCTGGTGCGGGCGGTGGAGGCAACGTTCAAATGGCGATGAAGGGGTTGGGTGCAATGATGTCCAGAGCGAATTGCGACCCCGGATTGATCGAGTAAGGTCGAGAGGTCATGGGGATGGACTTCGCCTGTGGTAAAGGCGGCAAGGGCGGCGCGACCACTGCCATCGGCATTCGGTTGTGGGCCATAAATCTGGACGGCTGGAATCTGTGCCAGTTGCGCAAACAGATAAGCGGTCAATTCTTCTTCATAGGCGTGAATCTTGTCCATGCCCAAGTTCGTCAGGTAATCCACAGCGGCACCCAGGGCGATCGCCTCTGCGATCGCTGGAGTCCCCGCTTCAAACTTGTGGGGCAGATCGGCGTAGGTGGAATGATCCAGAAACACATCCGCGATCATCTCACCACCACCCAGGAAGGGCGGCATTTCCCGCAACAGATCCAGCTTGCCGTAGAGGAAGCCAATTCCGGTGGGGGCGCACATTTTATGACCGGATGCCACCAGCCAATCGCAATCAATCTCTTGCACATCCAGCGTCATATGGGGCGCACTCTGGCAAGCATCGATCAACACCCGCGCCCCAACTTTGTGAGCTTCGGCGCAAATCTCTTTGACGGGATTAATGCAGCCCAGGGTGTTCGAGACATGGACGACAGAAACTAACTTGGTCTGGGGCGAGAGCAGCGACTTGAACTGCTCAAAGTCGAATTCCTGCGTGGCGGTCAGCTCCACAAACTTTAGAACGGCACCCGTTCGTTGAGCGACAAACTGCCAGGGCACCAAATTGCTATGGTGTTCCATCACTGACAGGATAATCTCATCCCCCGCTTGCAGCGTGTTCATCCCCCACGCATACGCCACCAGGTTAATCGCTTCACTGGCATTGCGGGTATACACAATTTCCTGCCGCGATCGCGCATTCACGAACGCCGCCACCTTATCCCGCGCTCCTTCGTAAGCATCGGTCGCCCGACTGCTCAAGGTATGCGCCCCGCGATGCACATTGGCATTGTCATGCTCGTAGTAATATTGCAACGCCTGCAACACGGCCAGCGGTTTCTGCGATGTCGCGGCGTTATCCAGGTAAACCAGGGGCTTGCCGTGGATGGATTGATGCAGGATGGGAAAATCCTGGCGGGTGAGCATGGCGAGGGGTTTGGCTTGAGTGAAGGTCATGGGAGGTGGGGAGTGAGGGGTTGGGGGTTAGGGGCTGGGGGATGGGGGTAGATTTTGATCTGTCCGGTAGAAACGGATCGCTGATACGTCTCTGATCATGTATCGGTCATTTCACCTGTTGCAAAAGGGTGTCGCGAAGGGAGGCGATCGCGATTTGGTGAATCACCTCGTAGGCGAAGGCGTAGGTCAGGAGGCGGACGGATTGCGCTTGACTGATGCCACGACTTTGGAGGTAGAAAATCTCGTCATTTTCTAATTGGCTGACTGTTGCACCGTGAGCACATTTCACATTGTCGGCGGTGATTTCTAACTGCGGCTTTGTATCGATCCGGGCTTTTTCAGAGAGCAAGAGGTTCTGACTTAATTGTCGCGCATCTGTAAGCTGGGCGGCTTGCGGTACGAAGATCTTGCCATTGAAGACCGCGTGCGCTTTGCCATCCACAATACATTTATGAATCTGATTGCTGCTGCCGTGGGGCTTCGTGTAAGAGATCAAGCTGTGGGTATCGGCAACTTGAGCGCCAGAGATGAAGGTCAACCCGTTGAGCGTCGTGCTGGTCTGCTCACCCGTCTGGTAGACCTCCAGGTTATGCCGAGAAAGGGCGGCTCCAAAGGCGATCGCATTGCAGGTATAACGGGCATCTCGCGCCTGGGAAACAGCAGTCTTGCCAATGTGGAATGCGGCTTTGCTGTCCCGCTGCACTCTAGTATGACTGACCTGCGCGTTGGCGGCGATCGCGATTTCCGTCACGGCATTGGTGAAATACACACTGTCGCTGACGGCTACGTAGTCTTCAATCAGGGTGACACTGCTATTCGTGCCCACTGTCACCAAACAGCGAGGATGAGTCACCGCTACCGCCTGTCCCGCTGTGGAGACAAATAGCAAATGAATGGGCGATTCGATCACCTGATTGGCAGGAATCACGACGATCGCCCCATCCGTCAGGCTAGCGGTATTCAGGGTGGTGAAAGTTTCAGCGGCACCAGGTTGTTGCGCCAGGTGAGCCAGTAAGTCGGCTCGTCCGCCAGTCTGTGCGGTCGTGAAGTCACCGACGAAGACATCAGCAGGTAAGTCGGCGATCGCTGACAGTTCCGGCAAATACACGCCATCGACGAAAACTAAGCGAATGGACGCTTCTGGCAGATAAAAAGGTTCAATCTCGGTTTGGGCGATCGCCGAAGGCTGACCCGCGATCGCTTGCCATTGGATTTCCAGCAAGGAAGACAGATCCGTGAACCGCCATTCTTCATCGCGGGTGGAGGGAATCGCCAATTCCTGAATTCTAGCTGTGGCGTGATCGCGGATGTCCTGTAACCCAGAAAGTGTGTCGGGGAGGGGCGATCGCAGGTTCAGGAGGGTGGTTAGAGCCGTGGTGCGATCGACTTTGGGGGAAACGCCCACATTGCCCAGATCAGACAGGGTAGAAACGTTAATCATCGTGCCGCCACCTCTGCTTCTTCTTCGCGAATCCAGTCATAGCCGCGTGCTTCCAGTTCCAGCGCCAGTTCTTTGCCGCCCGTGGTTACAATCCGCCCGCCTTCCATCACATGCACGTAATCTGGCACGATGTAATCTAGTAAGCGCTGATAGTGAGTGATTAGGACGATCGCGTTATCCGTCGTGGTCAACTGATTCACCCCACCCGCGACAATCCGCAGGGCATCAATATCCAGACCGGAATCGGTTTCATCCAGGATGGCGAGGTGCGGTTCTAACAGCGCCATTTGCAGAATTTCGTTGCGCTTTTTCTCGCCCCCAGAAAAGCCTTCATTGACACTGCGATCGAGGAAGGCGGGATTCATTTTCACGACATCCAGCTTTTCTTGCAGCAATTCATCAAAGTCAAACGCATCCAGTTCTTCCAATCCAGCAAATTTCCGTTTGGAATTGTAGGCAATCCGCAGAAAATCCGTGTTGCTGACACCGGGAATTTCGATCGGATACTGGAACGCGAGAAAAATCCCCGATCGCGATCGATCTTCCGCTTCCAAATCCAACAAATTTTGACCTAAGTACGAAATTTCGCCCCCGGTCACAGTGTAATCAGGATGCCCTGCCAAAATCTTGGAAAAGGTACTTTTCCCGGAACCATTCGGCCCCATAAT
>JAIXVO010000521.1 GCA_027482985.1 Cyanobacteriota bacterium | reverse complement strand
CACGCTGGAAGAAAAGATCGATCTAGAAGGCTTCACGCTGGAAGATGAACGCGTCTTTGAAGAATTTGCGCCCTCGATTCGGCTGATTATTGAATCGTCGCGATCGTTCTACAAGGCGACGCAGCAGCAGCGGGCGGCTTCGGCTCTGATGAAAGCGACCAAATCCTTGAGTCAAAGTAGTTTGGATCTGGAAGAAACCCTCAAACGGGTGATGAATGAGGCCAAAGAACTGATGCAGGCCGATCGCAGTACGCTGTGGTTGTTAGATCATGAACGCGGCCAACTGTGGACGAAGATCCCCATTGGCGAAGAACTCCGGGAACTGCGCATTCCCATCCATGCCGGGTTTGCGGGACAGGTGGCGGCGAGTGGTGAACCCTTGCTGATCCCTTTTGATCTGTACGAGCATCCCAATTCCGGCACGTCTAAAGAAACCGACCAAAAAACGAATTATCGGACGTGCAGTATGCTCTGTATGCCCGTGTTTAATGCCGATGGGGAACTGATTGCCGTCACCCAATTGGTGAATAAGCGGCGGCAGGGCGACTATCCCGAATACAACCCGGACAATTACCCGGAAGCGCCGGAAGTGTGGCGGGCCAGCTTCAACCGGGGCGATCAGGAATTCATGCAGGCGTTCAACATTCAAGCTGGGGTCGCGTTACAGAATGCCAAATTGTTTGAAACGGTGCGGCAACAGGAACAATTGCAGCGCGACATTCTGCGATCGCTCACCAACGGCGTGATCTCCACCGACAAAAACGGCAACATTATTGCCGCCAATGAAAGCGCGAAAGAACTGCTGGGCTTCGATGAACAGGAATCCCTGGCCGGCATTCCGGTGATGGATTTAGTGAAACTGGAGAAAAAAGACTTCAAAGGCTTTGCGGCTTGTTTGAGAAGAGCCTTGGTGCCTCAAGTGAAAGAAGACCGAGAGCAGGAATACGAAGACCTGACGCTGCAATCGGCGAAGGGCAACGAGCAACACAGTGTCAACCTGTCGATTAATACCATTGTGGATGCCAACGACAGCATCACGGTGTCGGGCGCGCTGGTGGTGATGGATGACATCAGCGACGAAAAACGGCTGAAAACGACGATGAGCCGTTATATGTCCGAAGACCTGGCGGAACAGTTGATTAAGAGCGGCGATGCCAAGTTGGGTGGCAAACGGGTGCCCGCATCGGTGCTGTTTTCGGATATTCGCAGCTATACCAGCATTACTGAAACCCTGACGGCAGAAGAAGTGGTAGAAATGCTCAACCGCTACTTTGAACCGATGGTGGATGCCGTCTTCCGGCACAAAGGCACGTTGGATAAGTACATTGGGGATGCCATCATGGCGGTGTTTGGGTCGCCCCTGCCGCTGGCGCAACACGAATGGATGGCAGTGCAAACGGCGGTGGAAATGCGGCAACGGTTGGCGGAATTTAATCTCGCCTGGGTGGCGGAAGATCCGGTGAAATATAAGCCAATTCGCATTGGGATTGGGATCAACTCGGATGAGGTGATCAGCGGGAATATTGGCTCCAGTAAACGGATGGAGTTCACCGCGATCGGGGATGGGGTGAACCTGGGTTCGCGGCTGGAAAGTGCCAGTAAACAGTACGGCACCGACATCATTATTAGCGAGAACACCTATCTGCCCTGTGCCGATAAAGTTTGGGCGCGGGAACTGGATTACATCAAGGTGAAAGGCAAGGATCAACCCGTCAAAATCTTCGAGTTGATCGGCTTGCTGGATCAACCCATTTCCGATGAACAAAAGCGCGTGATTGATCACTATCAACAGGCGCGGAAATATTACCTCGATCGCAATTTCCCATTGGCGATGGCGGAATTTGGGCAGGTTTTGGCAATCGATCGCGAAAACAAAGCCGCCAGTCTGCATCTGCAACGCTGCCAGCACTGGCTGCAAAATCCCCCTGTCGATAGCTGGGATGGCTCCTGGACCTTAACGGATAAATAATTGGCTGGGGCGATCGCCCTTTCATTGAGCCTCACAACTGACAGAATTCGACGATCGCTTGCCAGATGGCTTCGCTTTGGTCGCGTAAGGAATGGTCGCTCTCCAGTTGGAGCAGTTTGACCCAGGGACGGGTGCTGGCAAAATCGAGGCTGGCTTGCAGCGGAATCACTTCATCCTGGGTGCCATGCACAATCAGGGTGGGCACCTCGCGCTGAATTTCACTTTCGCGATACTGAGCGGCATCTTCCGCAAACCCATAGCTGATGGGCAACATTTTTTCTTCGCCGTAATGATATACGGGCAAGAAGCCTTCATCTTTCCATTGCTGCATCTGCTGATAGCCCAGACGCGTGATCCAGTGGGACAAGAAGCCAAAGGCAGGTGCTAGCAAGATGACCCGCTCGACTTCGGGATGGGTTTGCCCTAACCAGGCTGCCGTTAAGCCACCAAAGCTGGAGCCAATCAGGGTGACGGGTTGTCCGGTGGTCAAAAAATCCGCTTCTACCTGGCGCAATTGGCGGGTCAGGGTGAGGTCGGTGAAGTTGTCCTGGTTTAAGTCGGGAATCGCAAGGGACAGATGGCGCTGGGTGAAGCGATCGCCCAAATCTTTGGCCTTGGTCGATTGGGGGCTGGAGGCAAATCCATGCAGATAAATAAACTGGTGCATTTGGTAGTCATCAACCCCAATCAATTAGGACGTTCACCATTTTGCGCACATCTGCCCCTTGCGTCCAGTATCCGATATGACCAGGGGACAAATCATTGCGCCCAGTGACTCACTCCCTTCGGCTCAGCGCGACCCAAGTTATAATCAGTCACATCCTTACCCAGCATCGGTGACTCATGGTTACCCAAATTCCTGCCCATCGGCTCCCGTTGCACATTACCTGGGAACCTCTACCTGCCGATTTTGTGCTGCCGGATGACCCTGTGGAAAATATTCATCAACCCTTTTGGGCTGCCGCTCTCACGGATGCGTTGGGGGCTAGCGATCGCCTCACGGCAGAGATGCTGCTCGCCTCCAATTTTGGTTTAGTCGCTACGGTCAATGCCCAAACCATCGTCAAAGCTCCTGATTGGCTGTATGTACCGCAGGTGCACCCCTTGCCAGCGGGGCGCATTCGGCGGAGTTACACGCCCTACTTAGAAGGTGCTCCTGTCGCTGTCGTCATGGAGTTTCTCTCAGGTGAAGATGGCAGCGAATATTCGGCTCGTCCCACCTATCCCTATGGCAAGCAGTACTTCTACGAGCAAATTTTGCAAGTTCCGACTTATGTCATTTTTGATCCCAGTACGCTGTTGCTAGAAGTGCGCTGTTTGCAAGAGAACCGTTACGTCCTGCAAGTGGCGAATGCCGAGGAACGATTTTGGATACCAGAGTTACAGCTATTTTTAGGGATTTGGTTTGGTCACAGATTGGGCATCACGACTCACTGGCTACGGTGGTGGGATGAAGCTGGAAATTTACTCCTTTGGAATTCTGAAAAAGCCGAGCAGGAAGCTGCTAGAGCCGAGCAGGAAGCTGCTAGAGCCGAGCAGGAAGCTGCTAGAGCCGAGCAGGAAGCTGCTAGAGCCGAGCAGGAAGCT
>JAIXVO010000270.1 GCA_027482985.1 Cyanobacteriota bacterium | reverse complement strand
CCGCCGCCCCGCCCGCAACTCACCTACATTGGGGTGTTTACCTGTAAGGGGGGAGTCGGCAAAACAACGATTAGTGCGCACTTGGCGGGTGCCTTTGCGTTGAATGGCTACGATGTGGTGCTGATTGATCTCGATCGCCAGAGCAATTTGCGTAAGCTCCTGGGGGATGGCGTGTATCTGCCGGGGCCGAAGGGACAACTGGGGGCGACGATCACCGTCCTCAATTACAGTGAGTGGACGGAAGAAGAATATCCGGATGCCCGCATCGTGATCTGTGACTGTAGCCCGGAGTATGATGCTAACCCCGAAGAGTTTTTGCGGAAATTCCATTACTGCATCATCCCCACGACCTTGAATCCGCTGGGGATCAACAAAAATGCGGACGTGATTAAGCGCACCTTTTCGGCCATCCGCCGCCTGAATGCCACGGCAGAGCTGTACGTCCTGATCAACAACTATCACAGCGAAGAAGATCGCCGAAATGGGGTACTGAATAAGCTGCTCAAAACGGAATTCGATGCCATGATGGTCGATGACGATCGCTGTCACTATATTGATCCCGATCAGGTCGCGATTCGGTATAGCAAACAACTACTCTACTGGGGCTACCACATCGTCGAGAATGGCAAGCCACAACTCGCCTTCCGGGAAGTGGGGGGGCGATCGCTGCCCCGCACCGACTTCCTCAAACTCCTGGATTACCTGGAAGACCACACCTCGCTGGAGTCCCTCAAAGGCTCAGGCCGCTAGGCACCCATGCCGGAGTACTGCCGCAGTCCGCGTTTCCAGAGCCAGCGATAGAGGAGGAAAAAGGCGATCGACCAGCCCCCCATTACCAGCAAGCCCTGGCCCAAATTCACTGGGAGTCCAATTAAGAGACTGGCGGGAAAGTGAATGAGATAGGGGTAGGGAGTCCACAGGGCGATCTCGCGCACCAGCGGTGGGAACACTTCCAGTGGGGCGATAATCCCCGACAGAAATAAATAGAACAAAAAGCCAAATTGTTCGAGAGAACTGGCGCGTTCCGTCCAAAAGGCCGCCATGGCAAAGGTGTATTGGATCAGGAAACGCAGGGCAAACGCCAGCAGCATGACCACCAGCGCCAGCAAAAATTGACCGAGATCCGGGAGCCAGAACGCCTGGGGATAGAGCCAGAAAAACAATCCCACCAGCATGAAGGCAAAGGGCAGACGGGCAAAGCGTTCGGCAAAGTGGGACGCAAAATGGTGCCAGATGGGATTTAAGGGCTGCAATAACCGGAAGGACAGTTTGCCTTCCACAATTTCCCGTTCAAACTCCCAGATTACCCAGACCACCGTAAATTGCCGGACTAGAAAGACGGCCAGAAAATAACGGGCAAATTCGATCGGCGTTAACGTAAACTGCCCGGTCTGCGAGGCTTGCACCCAAATGCCCATGAGGATAATCGGCAGCGATCCCGACAGCACCCACAGCACCAATTCGGCGCGATACTCCACCATGTAAGCGTAATACACCGCCAGCAGTGTACTCATAATGCGAGGAATTCTTTTCCAGGAGGAAGGAGCCATAAGGAAATTAGAGATAGATTTCGTAGAGACGCGCCGCTGGCACGTCTCCCGGTAGGACATTGGTTAAGAAATCGACCCCGATCGCAAGACGCGACCAATGACTTCTTCAATCGGTGGTTCCGTGACAGCGAGATCGATCACCTCCAATTCAGAGAGGAGCGTCGCCACCGTCCGGGTGAGGGTTTCTTGCGGCACCAAAAATTTCGCCATCCGGCCCTCGATCGCCTCCACATCGCCATACTGCGCCAGATGTTCGGGCGTGTAACTTTTCGCCAATTCGATTTCGACTTCACGGCAGGGCGCAAAGCGATCGATCAGCCCCTCCAGACTGCCATCGTAAATCAGTTCGCCTTGGTGGATGACGATCACCCGTTCACAAAGGGCGGTAATGTCGGCCATGTAATGACTGGTGAGCAAGACGGTGGCCTGGTAGCGCTGATTATACTCCCGTAAAAAATTTCGGACGCTGACCTGAGCATTCACATCCAGTCCCAGCGTCGGTTCATCCAGGAACAGCACTTGCGGTTGGTGTACCAATGCCGCCATCAGTTCGGCTTTCATTCGTTCCCCTAGAGATAACTTGCGGACGGGTTGGGTGAGTTTCCCCTCCAGCCCCAACATTTCCGTGAGGGTATCGATCTGCACCTCGAAATCGCGATCGCGGATGCCATAGACCGCCGCATTGATCCGTAACGAGTCCAACGCTGGCAAATCCCAAATCAACTGCTGCTTTTGTCCCATCACCAGCGTAATTTGCTTGAGAAACTTAGCTTTCCGCTGAAACGGCACCTGCCCCGCCACCGTTACTTTTCCTTCCGACGGATAAATCAGCCCCGTCAGCATTTTCAGCGTCGTCGTTTTGCCCGCACCATTGGCACCCAGAAACCCCACCACTTCTCCCGGCGCAATTTCAAAGGAAATATTTTGCACCGCTTTGATGTTGCGATAAGTCCGCTTGAACAAGTGCTGAAGCGTGCCCTGAAAGCCAGGTTCTTTCACCGCCACGGGGTAAAACTTGCTCAAATTTTCAGCCACAATTGCTGCCATTGCTACAATGCTTCTCCCCGATATTGAATCGCATTATCCCGCAGAATCAGCAGCGATCGCCGCCCCTGCACATCCTCCCGCGCCTGCACCGTAGATGCGCCATCATGCCGATAAATCACACCGTTACTCGGCTGCACTCGCGTCACGGGCACCTGCTGCAAATCCGTGCGGTCAGTCTGTTTATTATGTAAATTCATATACAAATTCCCCGCCTGGCGAAACACCCGCACGGCATACTCCACAGTTTCAAAGGCGAGGATGTTGGTCGTGCGTTGGACGGTGCTGTCTGGTGGCGGTTGGGAGCGAGGCGCGATCGCCGTATATTCTTCCGTCACCCGTCTACCCGCCTGGGTAATTTCGATCGCCCCTGCCCCCGTCGGACTCACCCGCACATAGGCCAGATAATCCCCAGACACCGCCCGATAAGTGGTCCACTCGTCCGTCGCGCCCCGCCCCGGCAACACTTCTGCCCGCACATCCGCTAACACCCGCCAGCCATTGTTGCTGACCGTCATGTAGGGCACCCCCGCCCGCCAGATAATTTGAGCCACATACCGCTTCGTGCGGAATAACACATTCTGACTGTTGGTGCCGTTAACCGGGCGGGGCTGTGCCCGTAAACAGTCTGGGGCGACCCCACCGATCGCCAGGGTCAAGCCTAAACTCAGGCTTAAACTGATCCCCCATCGCTGCTGTTGTTTGGACATCGCTGCACTCCAACCCATAAGGTGATCGTAACGTGACGGTACTGATTGCCTTACCCATTTCTACCGTAGGTTGGGTTGAACATCGTGAAACCCAACGCCAGTAATCATTGTGTTGGGTTACGCTGTCGCTAACCCAACCTACTTAGCAGTCGGTGTTTCAGAGGTTTGTCAGGCAATCAGTGTGACAACTGAGGGAAGTTTCCAAAACTGTAACCCAGGTCTGCCTTTGATCATTCAGTGTCAGAGTGAGAACATCCTGATTCTGTGAGGAGATCGCAACGTATGCAGCAGTGGAAATTATGGACAGCGCTCGTGCTGGGTTTGGGCTTATTGGGGGCGGGAGTCGCTTATCCCGCGATCGCCCAGGAAAAAATGCCGCGCACGATTTCGGTAACTGGGCGCGGGGTAGAGTCGATTCCCACGACCTTGACGCAGGTTCGACTAGGGGTCGAAGCCCAGGGCAAAACCGCCAACGAAGTGCAACAAGAAGTGGCGCGGCGATCGAACTCAGTGGTCGCTCTGCTGAAATCGCGCAATGTCAGTCGGTTGGAAACGACGGGCATTTCCCTCAATCCCAACTATCGCTATGACAACAACACCCAAACCCTGGTGGGCTACAACGCCAGCAACATGGT
>JAIXVO010000216.1 GCA_027482985.1 Cyanobacteriota bacterium | reverse complement strand
ATTACGCGATCGCCCGACCAGAATACCTGCTGGATTAACCCCTACCTCCTGCCTCCTGCCCTGACCCCATGCCACCCAAAGCCGAGCTGAAATCCTATCTCACTCCCGACGAACTGAAACAGCGCTATCGGCAGGCCAGCAACACCTCGGAAGCGCGACGTTGGCAATTAATTCATCTGGTGGCTCAAAACTGGACGATTAAACGGGCGGCTCAGGCGGTGGCATTGAATTACGACTATGCCAAAGAGATTATCCGCCGCTACAACCAGGAGGGGCCAGAGGCAGTGCCCAATCGGAATCACAAGCGGCAAGGCTCAAAGCGATCGCTGCTGACGCTCGACCAACAACAGGAATTAAAACAAGCATTGCAATTGCCTGCCCCGGATGGCGGTGAGTGGTCAGGTCCCAAAGTGGCAGCCTGGATTGCGGCGAAAACGGGGCGATCGCACGTCTGGCCGCAGCGCGGTTGGGATTATTTGAAGCGATTGACCGACTCACAGTAACTTCCAAAATTCGCCCCGGCTTGGCTCCCCCTTTTTACAATTCGATGCAAACGACGGCTGCCCCCACTCTTATCAAGGGCACTCCTACTCGCCATTTGCGCCCGATGAGGCGGTTTGTAAACGGATCTTGACGACGGTTTATCCGGATGATTGTTCCCCGAACAGATAGATGAAACGTGGATTATCAGCCGCACGGGTTTGAGCGCAATTCACTGCATTCAAATTCCAACCGACTGGCAGTTTATTCATTCTCAATTCAATCCGGAGACGAGAACAGCATGAAAACAGCATCGTGCTTACCCCTGTTGGGGATGGGACTGTTGACCGCAAGCCTCGCGATCGCCGCCCCAACTCCCACTATGGCTAGACCCAAAGTCACAGTCACCACCACCACCACTCCTACCAATTCTGGGGCTACCGTGGTGCCGACCATCACCGATCCGGCGATCGCGCCCGTCGTTGGTGCCCCGATCCCTCTGCCAGCAGGCGCACCCGTTCCCAATGGGATGGTCTGTGTCCCTGGAGGCGGGGGGATGCCCTGTGCGCCTCAGCCGATCGCCCAAGATTACTTCTTCTGCGGCAGAGGCACCAATGGGTTGCCCACTACCTTCGTCAATACCCCCAGTGGCAACCTGCCGCTGATTCGCTGGAAGTCGCACGTCTTCGAACCCTCTGGCTACACTCCCGATGTGCGGTGTCGAGATGTCTCGCAGCGGTTCAACCGCTTCTACAACCAAGGCATTTTGAACTTTGTCACCACAGGGGTGGTGAACAATCAGCCCGTGGTTTGTGTCGCCAGTACGATGGGCGGCGCTTGTACCGAGGTGCTGTTTACCTTGAAGCCAGGGCAAAGTGCCACTCGCACCATTCAGCAATTGTTTGATGTGCGCGCGGGGGCAGCGGGACCTTTGTATGAAAGCGAAGAGCGGATTTATGTCGATATGCGACCCTACACATCCGCCATTCAAGCCAATCGCTAAACTTCGCTGGCCTTGAAAGCACGGAGCAACCTCACCAGTGTGGTTAGCTAGCTCGTGTTGCCCGTGCCCTTTCCGATCGTTGGGTAAGAACGATACGGAAACTGGAACAACCGCTGCAGTGCCCTTGAACTGACAGCGGTAGATAGTTTTTGAGGAACCAGAAGGTGTTGGGAAGCGCGATCGCATGGCTCACCTGTTTAAGTTATGGGTTCATGCCCACCCCAGTACTGCCAGCTGAGTGCTCAGGGCAACCGTCATTGGCCGTGGAGCGTCCTCAGTTCAGCAGCCAGGGTCAGGTGTCTCCCTGGTTGGAGCGCCGCGCCCGTGCCATTACCGTCAAAGTCAAACTGCGACAGGATGGTGGGTCTGGGATTTTGATTGCCCGGCAGGGACGGCTTTACACGGTCGTCACCAATCGCCATGTGCTTACTCCCGGCGCACCCTATGTGATTCAAACACCGGACGGGCGATCGCATCCGGCAACTTTGGGCAAAAAATTCAATTTTCGCGGCACCGATTTAGCCATTCTGCAATTTACGGGTTCAGGCAATTACGCGATCGCCCCGCTCAGCCGCTCTCCCCAACTGCTCGAAGGGACACCCGTCATCGCCGCCGGATTTCCCCTCGATCCCCTCCCCCATCACCGCCCAGGCTTCCTCCTGACCACTGGGCAAATTTCCCTCCTCCCCGCCCAACCCTTTCAGGGCGGTTACCAAATCGGTTACACCAATCTCATCCGTCAAGGGATGAGCGGTGGCCCCGTGTTAAACCTGCAAGGCGAAGTCATCGGCATCAATAGCCTGCACGCCTACCCCCTCTGGGGCGATCCGTACATCTTCCAGGACGGCTCCAAACCCCATCCCACGCAACGGCAACAGGTGATTCAGTCGAGTTGGGCAGTGCCGATTGCGCGAGTGCGGGAGGCGATCGGGAGATGAGGAGGCAGGAGGCAGGAGGCAGGAGGCAGGAGGAAGACAAGAAGGAGGGGAAGGGAGGGAGAGGGAGATTCTTTCTGTGGCGTGAATTTGTCTAGCCTGGTCGTAATCTCTCTAAACCATCGAGTTATGAGTGGCTTACCGCTGAAGTTGCCTCCCGTGGGGTGGGCATCTTGCCTGCCTAGATCAAAAGTCCGCACTTCGAGGGGTAGCCCTAATCCTGCCTGGTCCACTAGCGTTCCCTCTGAAACGCCAGTTGCGAATTGCCCCATTCATAAAGACACCTATATCCCCCGTCTCTTCAAACCATCCTTCTCCTTTTCTTTTTCTTCTTTCTCCCTTTTCTTTGCCTTTTTCTCCTGCCTCCTGACTCCTAACTCCTAACTGCTCCCCTCATTCCTCTCCCTCCCTTCCCCTCCCCCTCCCCCCCTCCCCTCTCCT
>JAIXVO010000738.1 GCA_027482985.1 Cyanobacteriota bacterium | reverse complement strand
GTGAAATTGGGATAATCGCGCACCAACTGCTGCAAGGCCGTAATCGTTTGACTACTGCTGACATTGGCAGTCGAGATAATTTGCTGCCACAGGTTTTGGGCTGCCGGGGGGAGGAGTGATGGATTGGCGATCGCCTCCCCGAAACCGCTATTGTTCACGGGCATGGGGGTATTCGGGAAGGGGGTAGGATTCAAGCCACCACCGGGATAAACTGGCACAAAGCCCCCCTGCGTCGGGATCACGCCCGGTGCGACACCTTGCACGGTTGGGTAGGTCGGATAGCCGGGATACATCATTTGCCCGTTACCCACAGGCATTTGTCCAGGCACTCCCATCATCGGATAACCCCCCTGACTGGGAATCCCTACCTGAGTTGTGACCTGCACTGTAAACCCACCCGGATTATTGACGGGCACTGGCATCATCATAGGTGCCGTTGGGGTGGCGATCGGGTAACCATATTGCGGCACTCCACCGGGAAACCAGACCTGACCGGGTGCCGCGATCGGCATGCCAGTGGGTGCCACCGGGACGAAATTACCGTTGCCAGGGCTAGTGGTCGTCGTTGTGGCCGCGATCGGTTGCGGTGGGGTAGTGGTGGTGGGCGGCGTGGGGGTGGGAGTCGGGGCGGGGGTGGTGATGGGAGTCGGCGTGGAGGTGGGCGTGGATGCGGTTTGCGCCGCGCCGATCGCGGGGGTGAGGCATAAGAGCACTGCACCCAGGGGTAAAGTTCCGGCGAGGGGGAACAATCGAGAACTGTGAGGACGTTTCATAGAGAGTGGTTGTCAAAGAGAGTGAACAAGCGAGATGCACCCTCAGCCTGATCGAAATCTGACCTGATTGCAGGCTTTGCAAAGCCATTAGCTGTTTACTCAGATGGCAGCCATCTGCTGGAAGTTCCTGTGCTGGCGATCAAAGATGTTGCTGACAGAATTGCAGGGCGATCGCCAGATCAGCCGTTTGTTGTGGATAGACCAAATCGGGACGGGCGATCGTGATTAACTGCACCCCCAGTGCTGTTGCCACTGCTCGTTTGACATCCTCGCCTCCCGCTGCCCCCGACGCTTTGGTGACGACCACAGAAATTTGCCACTGGTGCCAGAGTGCTTGCTCGACGGGAGCTGTAACGGGAGGTCGCAGCGCAATTAAGCGATCGGGCGTGAAGCCAGCAGCGATCGCGGCCTGCAACGCTGTCACCGAAGGTAAGATTCGCGCAAACAGGGTCGCTTGTCCCTGCCAGGGTTGAAACCAGACCAGCGGACGATATCCCACCGTGAGCAACACCCGCTGCCCCAGCAACACTTCCGTCGCCAACAAACTCTGGAAACTGGAAAACGTCAGATGTGCTGCGCTACTTCCAGTCCACTCCTTGCCCACTGCCGCCCCTGGTCCACTTTCCTTTGCCGGGTCAGGGTGTGTACCATCTGCCTCCGGCAGCGCCATTCCCGGTCGTTCAAAGCGGAGGTAAGGCAGCGCCAGTTGGGTGGCTACCGCGATCGCCGATTGCGAAATTTCGGTCGCGAACGGATGGGAGGCATCCAGAATCGCGACAATGGCATGAGTTTGAATCCAGGCGGGCAGCATCTCGGCAGCTAAGCGACCCACCCAAATGTGCAAGTGCGGGCTGAGGGGATAAAGTGCCCGCGCCGCTTCGGTCGTGATGGTAATCCAACAGGGAATTTGCTCAGCCGCCAGCGATCGCGCCAGCCGTGCACTTTCCTGAGTGCCCCCAATCAACCACAAGCGACGCGGGGCAGCAGACAGCAATGACAAAGATTTCTCTGACAAGTTTTTTCTTGCTTGAATTCTTAAGGTAACGTAGAGGCGAGAGTTCCAGGGGCGATCGCACGATGCAAGGAATGAGTCCGACCGTATTAGCGCTAGATTTTGACGGAGTATTGTGTGATGGTCTGAAAGAGTATTTCATTACGGCCTGGAATGCCTACTGTAACTTGTGGCAACCCACCAGCCTCACGCCCCCTCCGGGTTTGGCAGAGTCATTTTACCGGTTGCGTCCTGTCGTGGAAACGGGGTGGGAAATGCCTATCGTGATTCGTGCCGTGTTGCAGGGCGTGACTGAAGCTGAAATTTTGGATCATTGGGCGGCGATCGCCCAGCAAATTGTCGCTGCCGAAAACATGACTCCCCCAGCCTTGGTGGCGCAGGTGGATGGCACACGGGATGCCTGGATTGCCAGAGATGTGGAGAGTTGGCTGGCGGAGCATCGGTTTTATCCCGGTGTGGGCGATCGCTTGCAACAGATTTTGCAAAGTGAAGTCCAGGTCGCCATCATCAGCACGAAAGAAGGTCGGTTTATTCGCCAACTGTTGGAGCAACAGGGCATTGACCTGACGGATCTGCAAATTTATGGCAAGGAAGTGCAGCGATCGAAGGGCGATATTCTGCTGGAACTGATGCTGGTGTTTGATGAGAATGCCCAGTTCTGGTTTGTGGAAGATCGGCTCAAAACCCTGCAAGGGATTCAAAAGCGACCAGAACTGGCAGCAGTTCAATTGTTTTTGGCGGATTGGGGCTATAACACTGAGCGGGAACGGGCAGCGGCGACTGCCGACCCAGCCATTCAGGTGATTTCCCTAGAGCAATTCGCGCATGATTTTGCCCATTGGCAAACTCGGCAAGAATCTTTGTCTTAAACGGCGATCGCCGCCCCTGGAAGGAGTCCAAGGAGCGGCGATCATCAGTAAAAATGATGAATTGTAACTATCTGCGTCTACCTTGACGATGCCGTTATTTCGCAGCCGCGCGACGACGACGGTAAGCGGTTAAACCAGCACCAGCCAGGGCCATCCCTGCCATGGTAGTGGGTTCGGGGACAGCCGCAGAACTTCCTTCCCGGTAGTAAACGCTGACGTGGGACACATCACGGGTGTTCGGCACGTTAAATACGCTGCTATCGAAAGGCGAAGACCAGGAACCGGAGGTCACCCCAGCACCCAACAAATAGCCGACCAGGGTCGTGTTCTGACCACTCTTAAACACCAACATCACGCTATCCAAAGGATTTCTGACCAGACCCGCTAGATTAAAGGTGCCAGTTTGGCCGGAACCCTTCCCAGCATTGGCATAGGTGCCTTCGCCCAACTTGCCGCCAAACGTCCAATCAGTTTTCCCAAAGAAGCTTTCAGTGTTTACGGTTAACGGCCGGTTAGATGCGACCGAATCCTGATTTGCGGTGGCAATCCCACAGGAAATCGAGCCACTGACATCATTGGCAATGGAGGCGGGACAACCAACGGTAAACGCCTGCGCGCTATGACCGATTGCCAGGGTCGAGACTGCGGCTAAACCCATTACTGTAGCAGCAGAGAAGACACGAGGAGAAGTGAAAGCCAATCTCATAACCAAGTACCCATTTCTAAAGGTGAACAGAATCAAGCGACGCACCAGTGCTTATGTAACTAAAATCACATATCTTGACAGAAAAAGGCTTGAGCAAATTTGCCGAATTTGAGCGACTCCAGCGCTGATGGCGGGGGATGTGAAGGAGGGGAAAAGTACGGATAGCGCGATCGCGAACTGACTGAAGGCGAAGTCGAGAATTCTCCGTATTTCTTCTGGAATGGGTGCAGAGTTTACCCCCGGCTCATGACTATAATCCTAGGTTCTACGGATTGCCCCCCGCCGACTGAAATGTCACAGCATTGTCATGAGCCAGCCATGTCAGTCTTCTATAAATAGTTCTCAAGACTCCTAGCGATTAAGGTTCCACACATCAGTTCGCGCCTCTCTGCAATTTTGCTGAGAGGTTTTTTCGTGGCGGGCTCAGGTCACCCGCAAAACCCCACTCTTGTGGAATCACAGTACACTGGGAGAAAACTTGAGAGGCTGCTTTGCCAGCCTTGGTAAACCCAGGACTGACCTATGCCAACTCGCACTGACACCATCTTTGAAAAGTTTTTAGCGCCTGTGTTTCGGACTTTTCTGCTGAATCAGGAAGACCTCGAACGCTTCTATAAAAGCCTAGATTGGGACGCGGCGACGACTCGCCTCAGCCATCCGGCGGTGACTTATCCCGATTACTACCGGAACGCCAACTTTCATGGGATTGAAGGCGGTTATCTGACAACGGGTGCCGCCGTCACCTATGACCCGATTACCCAATACGCCTTACCGCCGGGAGAATCGCTGGTGCGGCAAGCGGCGATCGCGACTCTCCAAACTCAACCCCGCCGCATCCTGGATCTGGGCTGTGGGACAGGGACGGGCACGTTGATGCTGAAACAAGCCTTTCCGTCAGCGGAAGTCGTCGGTTTAGATCTGTCACCCTATATGCTGGTCGTGGCTGAGCACAAAGCGGCGCAGGCGGGTGTGGAAGTGCAGTGGCGACATGGGTTAGCGGAACAAACGGGGCTACCGGACGGGGCGTTTGATCTGGTGACGATCTCCCTGGTGTTTCATGAAACGCCACCCGCGATCGCCAAAGCCATTTTGCGAGAAAGCTATCGCCTGCTGACGGTGGGCGGGGAAGTGCTGGTTTTGGATGGCAGTCAGCGTGTGCTGCGGCAAGCGGATTGGCTGACGAACATTTTTGAGGAACCCTACATTCACGATTATGCCGCTGGCAGTGTGGATGCCTGGATGGGGGCGGCTGGCTTTGGGGCGGTGCAAACTCAGGACATTTGGTGGGTACATCAAGCGACTCGTGGCGTGAAACCCTTAAGCCGCACAGTGGAATTTACCAGGCCTGAAGCAAACCTCCAGGAGGTGACGGGTTGGGCTTTAGGCTGAGCCGGGATCGGGATGCGATCTGCGCCCGTGGGATGGTACGCTCCGTAACAGGGCTGTTCTGGTGATGCGATCGATGTTGAAGGTAGTACTGTTTGACTTTAATGGGGTCATTATTAATGACGAACCCATCCATGAGCAGCTGCTCGAACAACTGTTGCTGGAAGAAAACCTGCGCCCCAAACCGGGAGAGTTTCGGCAAATTTGCCTGGGGCGGAGCGATCGCGCCTGCATTCGGGACTTGTTTGGCAATCGCGGGCGGGTGTTGACCGATCCCATGTTGGATAGCTTAATTGCCCGCAAAGCCAAAGCCTATCGGCAAGCGCTGGAAAGCTTAGAGCAAATTCCGTCCTATCCCGGCCTGCAAGATCTCATTTTTAATTTGCGAGCCAGTCAACTGAAGCTGGCGATCGTCAGTGGGGCAATGCGATCGGAGATTGAATTCGTCCTCAGCCGGATGAACTTGCAGGATACCTTTAGCCTGATCGTGGCAGGCGATGACCTTCATACCAGTAAACCGGAACCCGATGGTTACTTGCTGGCAGTGCAACGGTTGAATGAAACCTTTGCCGATCTCCAGTTGCAACCTGGCGAATGTTTGGCGATCGAAGATACGTTTGCGGGGTTAACGGCGGCTAAACGAGCGGGGATTCCCGTGGTGGGTGTCGCCAATAGCTACCCCTTTCACATGTTGCAACGCCGCGCCAACTGGGTGGTGGACTATTTATCCGACTTAGAGTTGGAACGGGTGCGGCAGGTGTACGACCAGACGGCGGCCTAGCGGTAAGGTAGCAGGCAGAGGGCAGAAGGCCGGGAACAGACAGCAACCGCCCTTAGTGCATTGTGAGCTGGGACAAATTGCCGTGCCAACAAATTCATGCAACGAGCAGTGGGATTGGGTTTGACCTAATGTACGAGTGCTGTGAACGGGGTGCAAGCACAACATCTATCTTCAGATAGACAGGAGTTGAATCGCCATCCCTCTAACCTAACCCTATTAGGGGAATGATTTCCCTTCTGGGGGCAGGTGTTGCTGTGGCGATCGCCCCCTCTTTCCAACTCGTTGTTGTCTTCAGGATCGGTACTGTGAATCAAACCAGTCTTGCCAAGATTCAAACTGCGTCCACCTTCCTGCGCTACTTTCGGGACTGTGTGCCGCTGCCGTTACAGGCTCAAATTCGCCCCTACCTGGATCAACCTTACCAACTGGCGCTGAATATCTTAGACTGCTGTGAGGCGATCGACGGGTGTACCCCTGACGCGATCGCCCAACGGCTGGAGCTTAGTAAAAGTAGTGTGCGGCAAGTCCTGAGTGCTTTGCGAGAAGGCGGCTTAGTCTTCATGGCGAGTCCGGCCAAAGGCTGGATTCCCCTAGAATTAGAGTCACTGGAAACCAGCCTCGTTCGGCCAGAACGGGTTGAGCCAGTTCACCCCTCCTAACGCCCTGCCTGCGCTCGTTTCCGCTGTCCAGCCTGTCTCGTTTGCTGCTACCCCCTTATGTCCACCCCGTTCCGTCCTACTTCTCGTTGGCATGACAGAGGGCTTCGAGCGCTCTGTGCGAGTTCTTATTGCCTACCTGTGTTGGGTTTCCTGCTGTTGCTCGGAGCGCATGGGGTGGCCTTGTGGTTTCGGGTGCAGCCCGCCGTGTCGCTCTGGTTTCCACCCGCTGGCGTGAGCATTACTCTCACCCTGTGGTTGGGGCCATTGGGTGCGCTGTTGACCGGACTGGCATCGGTGATCATGGCTCCTTTTTGGGGCAGTAGCGGCTGGCTCCAAGGGATGGGACTGCTGGATATGGTCGAACCCCTGGTCGCGTGGTTGCTGTATCGCAAGTTGTTTCGAGAGTCATTAACGCTCAATACCCTGCGGAGTGTGACCGTCTTTTTATTGAGTGCACCGCTGACGGCTTGTTTTGTGTCGGCTGTGGTGGGTAGCTCGGCGCTTTATGGCCTAGGGCGAATTCCTGCCGATCAGGTATTTGAAACGGTTTCTCACTGGTGGGTGGGCAATGCGATCGCGACCATCGTGATTGTGCCGCTGGCCTTGCTGCTCCTGACTCGGCGCTTAGCCAATTGGAGCTGGATTCCCCAGTTATCAGCGGCGGCTCAAGCGCAACAGGACTTGTTGTTTCCCCTCAGCGTCAACCGTGGGCTGGAACTGGTGGCGATTGGCCTCAGCGCTGGATTGATTGCCCTGGTGACGGTGCAAGCAACCTATACGAGCATTTTTGTCACGTTGCAATTTGCGTTGCTGGGGGCGATTCCGGTGATTTGGGCCGCCTGTCGCTTTGGCGTGCTGGGTGGGGTGCTGGTGTCGGATCTGGCGGTGCTGCTGACGCTTGTTACCTATTTATTGATCTATCCCAATGCGATCGCCCTGCCGCAATTTCCGGTGAATG
>JAIXVO010000619.1 GCA_027482985.1 Cyanobacteriota bacterium | reverse complement strand
CCGTCCTCCCGCTGCTGCCGCCTAACTCCTCTAAAAATCAACCGCATCCCGAATCATCGGACAGGTCATACAATGCCCGCCGCCCCGCCCGCGACCCAGTTCTGCGCCGACAATCGGAATCACTTCAATCCCCTGGTCGCGTAGAGCCGCGTTCGTTAACGTGTTGCGATCGTAGGCAAAGACCACACCAGGGGCGATCGCGACCATGTTATTGCCGCTATCCCACTGTTGCCGCTCCATCGCATCCGGATCGCCCGCTGTCGGCACCACGCGCAATTGTTTGTAACCCAGAGCGGCAGCGACTACATCCACAAACGGTTTTGGTTCTTGGGTGAGTGCATAACCCGGAGGCTGGTCGCTGGGGCGGAGAGAGAAGGTCACGACTTGATCCATGATTTTGGGATAGAGCGTGACCACATCGCGATCGCAAAAGGTGAAGACCGTATCCAGGTGCATCGCGGCTCGGAGTTTGGGCATCCCGGCGACAATCACCTGTTCGGCGGCACCCTGGGCAAACAGCGCGGCGGCCAGTTGGGTAATCGCCTGCCGCGACGTGCGTTCACTCATGCCAATCAGCACCGTGCCACGACCGATGGGCATCACATCGCCGCCTTCCAGGGTGGCAGATCCAAAGTTTTGCGTCGGATCGCCCCACCACACTTTCACTTTGTCGGCTCCGAAGTCGGGATGGAATTTGTAAATGGCAGTGGTCAGCAGCGTTTCTTCATGCCGAGCGGGCCAGTAGAGCGGATTGAGCGTCACCCCACCATAAATCCAGCAGGTGGTGTCGCGGGTGTAGAGGGTGTTGGGCAGCGGCGGCAGCAGGTAGCCCGTCAGGCCCAAATCTTCGCGCGACAAATTCAGTAACGCACTGCCCTGACCAGGAGGCAAATCTCGCACGGACAAACCGCCAATCATGAATTCAGCGAGTTGGGGCGGGGGCAAGCTCTCTAAAAAGCTGCGGATATCATCCATCAGCCCAATGCCCACCTCGTTGGGGGTGATTTGTTGATCCAGCAACCATTGTTTGGCGGCTGGAATCGCTAACGTTTTGGCGAGTAAATCGTGCATTTCGACGACTTCCACGCCGCGATCGCGCATCTTTGCCATAAAGTCGAGATGATCGCGGCGAGCATTCTCCACCCACATCACATCATCAAACAGCAGGTCATCACAGTTGGATGGGGTGAGGCGGGAATGAGCTAAACCAGGGGCACAAACCATCACTTTGCGGAGGGTGCCCACTTCGGAATGCACTCCGTAAGCCAGGGCAGTGGCCGAGTTGGCAATGGGTTGAGTTGTTACTGACATAGAATCTCCTGAGTCAATCTTCCCGACTGTGGATGCGCGATCTGTGGCGATCGCGGGCTGGCGTTAGCGGCAAGCTAAGACCGCCAGTTGATAAGCTGTGTTGCGGTTGCCTGTCACGCGGGCGTTCACCTGGAACGGCTGAGCGGCGGTGGGGGTGCGAAAGGGTTGCTGGTAGAGATAGAAGCGACGGGCCTGGATCGAGCGATCAATGACGCGAGAAGTCGTATTATCCGCGTATTTCAGATTGGCTTCCACCCGATAGCGATCGTTATTCTCAGGAATAAACTTGCCAATATAGTTGCTGAAGCTGACCCCTGTGGGCACCACAAAATCAGTGTTAGCATTCGAATTGTTACTCGCAATCGTCTTCCGAATGGAGGTGCGTCCGGTCGTCACTTCGCGTAGATAAACGCAGTTGGGCGGTGCTTTCGGAAAATTTTGAGCTTGGGCAGGTTGGCTCACAGAGACTACCGCCGTAGCCAGGTAAAGTCCCACAAAACTTAAAGAAAAAGATTTCATGTTGCTCACTCTTCAATCCAATCAATCAATGAAACTGAACCAGAGGATTATAAGCTAAGTTTGTAAAACAAGAGTTAGGATTGATATCGGTAACAACAGCGATCGCGATAGACACTTAAGCTAAGATCTTTATATTCTATAAGCCTGATTCACACACCCAACGCAATCAAATTTGACTTTTAGAATCAGCACTAGCAAATATGTTCAGGTCGATCACCGTATCCCATGTAGGACGATGCGTGATGATGACCTCCCTACGCCGCGTTACGGTAGCGTTAACACGACCGACCTGATCGCCTGACAGAAGCCTGGAAAGCCCGCTGCTTACGGAATTTGGATTAGCGACAGCATAACCCAACAAGACCCAGGCTAGTGTTGGATTTCACGATGTTCAACCCAACCTACAAAAAAGGATTTGTCTGATCAAAAACCAGCACGAGTCGGATGATGAGGCGATTTTCAGAAAACAAGGGGCAGGTTTAGCAACAGCTTGATCAACGACAACCAAAAACCCTGACAAAACCTGCCGACCCGCCGTAGGGGGATGTTTTTCTGGCGCTACTGAATTCTGGGATGGCGGCAATTCCTGCCGCCATTCAGCAACGTCATTTTTCTCAGCGATCGCCTAGACTTCAGCCCCGAAGTCGTCCCGCAATTTGGCTTCCTGTTCGGTTGTCAAATTCGACTGGATCAATTCCCCTTTTTCTTCCGGGGTAAAGGCTGCTTCAACTTTGTCTACCGTCACCTGTCCGGTGAGCAGAAACAACGCCGAAGTGCCCTCTGTCACTTTAGTTTGCAACTCCTTGATGAAGTCATCGTTGATGCCGTAGTCCGTAAATTTGCCGGAGAGCGCACCCGCTGCGGCACCCACGACCACTCCTAGTAAGGGCACAAAAAAGATCAAGCCAAACAACATGCCCCAAAAGGCACCGCCTAATGCGCCTGCGCCAACGGTATCCATTGCCTGGTAGGTTTTGGGGCGTTTGCGTCCGGTTGGCCAAGAAACAACAGCGGCATCCAACACCTGGATAAGTTGCTGCTTCTGCAATTCTCTCAATTTATTCAAGGCACTATCTGCACCTTCTGCGGTACTAAATTTCCACACTGTTAAAGTAGACATGCGTAACTCCTGGTTGATTAGTTCAAAACTGTTTCATCTTACCGATCAATCGAGTGCCGTTTGCTTAAGACTGGGTTATGGTTCATCCGCCACCCAACCTAGAAGCTGTGAAATTTGGCGCGTCAATGCTGTTGGATCGAAGGGTTTCGCGATCGCGCCCGCAAATCCCATTTGACTGAGCTGATAGGGGGTAAACCAGCTGGCTCTGGCCGTTAGAAGAATGATGGGAATAGCATAGCGAGCTGACTGACACTTCAATTGTTCCACAAAAAGCAACACATCGGGTTCAGGGGTGGAAGCATCTAACAAAATAGCATCAAGCGTAAGATTTGGACAAAGATCAATCGCATCTTGAATCGAATTTGACAGTGTCACTCGCCAACCTCCTAACTCCGTGAGATAGGTTTGTAAGATGATCCTTAGACCAGACTCATGTTCAATCAGTAGAATTGATTTCATGATGACGAACAACGTTTTAGCCAAGGACAGCCTACAAGCTCATGGAGAAGATTGATTCAAGAGTTGTTTTAACATCTCTTCAGTTTGGGAATGGCGATTAAACTCTGCCTGCAAATCTTCTAAGACCTGTTTTGCTACGCCTACCATAATTTCTGCCGACCCATAATCATAGGTGTGTAGATTTTGTTGCGCCTGCCTTAAGACATTAATCGCAAATTCAATCGTACTGGCTTGCAGTGACTCATCATGCAACATGGCAAAACAATGATAGGAACTCTTTAATAGCAGAACAAAACGACTGTAACCGGATGAATTGTTTCTAAGTTTAAGCCAAGAAAATATGAAACTGATATGACTGTATTGCTAGAAAATACCCCTTGGGTCAGCCTACTGAGGCCCGGTCAAATCGCTCTAAGCTGAATTTAAATCTGCGCTACAGGGCGGGCTACCACGATCGCCCCTTGGTGATGGCAGTGAGCTTATGCCATTGCCCAACCTAACACCTCCGCCACCTGAAGCCAAACCGTCATGGGATCAAAGGGTTTTGTGATGATACCCGCGATATCTAATGCCAATAAACGCTGGCGATCGCGGGGCAAAACCTTCGCCGTCAGTACAATCAGCGGAATGGTTTGAGTGCGCCAGTTTGCTTGTAGCGCAGCACAGAGTTGAAATCCATCCATATCCGGCATCGAGATATCCAGCAAGATGGCATCCAACGGTGTGGTTTGGGCGATCTGCAATCCCTCCAAGCCGGATGCTGCTGTCAGTGTTTGCCAGCCCCCAAACTCCTCTAAGGAAACCTGCACGACATCCCGAATATCCTCATCATCATCAACAATCAAAATCCGTTTAGACATATTGAGTTGGACTCCTGCTGCTGGGGTTGAAGGGGTACTGTGCAGGGCACCGTGAAATAGAATATACTGCCTTCACCCAAGGTACTTTCCACCCAAATTTGCCCACCATGTTGCTGCACAATATTTTTACAGATTGCCAGCCCTAACCCAGTGCCGCCCCGCCGTCGCGCATCGGAGACATCGACTTGCTGAAAGGCTTCAAAAATGACTTCTAGTTTATCCGGGGGAATCCCCCGCCCACGATCGCAGACTGCAAACTGTAGGGCCAGCGGTGTCGTTGTCACCTCTAATACCACTGGACTGCCCGGTGCCGAGAACTTAATCGCATTACTCAAAAGATTGATCAAGGCTTGCACGATCGCATTGGGATCCGCCTCGATCGTTTGGGTTATCTGTGGATAAGTGAGGGGAATGCCAGACTCATCGGCGATCGGTTGAACACTCTGCACAGCTTGTTGGAGCAAATCCAGTACCTCACAGACTTGCAACGCTAGGGGCACCTTCCCCGATTGCAGGCGTTCTAAGTCCAAAATGTCATTCACTAGCCGCACCAGATGTTCGCTGTTACTCAAGGCAATTTTCAGCATGTGTTGCGCTTTGTCGGGGCGGTCTTGAAATACATTGGAATCTAAAATGCCTAATGCCCCGCGAATGGAGGTTAACGGTGTGCGCAGTTCATGACTAACGACAGAAATAAACTCGTCTTTCATCCGTTCTACTTTTAACCGTTCTCGCAGGTCTTGAATATGTCCGACAAAGTAGAGAATTTGACCGCTGGCATCCCGAATGGGTGCAGTTTTCATCAACACAGGAATGGCCGTACCTTGCTTGGTGATGTAGCGTTTCTCCATTTCCAAGGTCTGGAGGTGTCCCGTCAGCATCTGGTGCATCCCGGCCGCATCCTGACCTAAGTCATCAGGGTGGGTAAGTGCCTGAAACGTCATCGCTTGCAACTCTGCCTCACTGTAGCCCACCAACTGGCAATAATGGGCGTTGGCCTTGAGAAATTGCCCATTGGGGGCGACCAGTGACATTCCAATCGGCGCTTCATCAAACGCCTTGCGGAAGCGTTCTTCGCTTTCTTGAAGAGCGGCTGCAGACTGTTTGCGAGCGGTGATATCCTCTACTGTGCCGACAATGCGCACCACCTCTCCCGTTTCATTCTGAATCGGGAAGGCTTGCGAATGCAGCCACCGCATTGAGCCATCGGGGTGTAAAAAGCGATATTCTTCACTGAAGTTTTGACCCTGGCGTTCTTGTTGCAATGCCTGTTCAATCCGATCGCGATCGGCAGGATGGATCTTTTGCAACCAATGGGTCATCCCTCTCGCGTAATCCTCATCGGTGGCGGTGGGAGCAGTAGGATCACCCGCGATCGCCCGACAGGCCGAATTGAGATAGGAATATTGAGCCGTGGTGGTTTCAAAGATGAAAAACCCTTCTCGCACCGCTTCTGCCAGTTGCCGGAACCGCGCATCACTGGCCTTTAACGCGGCTTCGGCTTGTTTGAGATCGGTGACATCCCGTCCCACAGCTTGAATTTCGGTCAACTG
>JAIXVO010000462.1 GCA_027482985.1 Cyanobacteriota bacterium | reverse complement strand
GGCGGGAGGGGAAGAAAGAAGAATCCTGGAGAGACGTGCCGTTGGTCTGTCTAACGGGGAGACAGGCAGCAGAAAAAGAGCAACTTCGCTCCAGGGACAGACCGATTTGATTACCAAACCGATGCTTGCGGTAGACTCGGCAATCACGGGTCATGGTCAACCATAAAAGTACGTCTTTCATCGCCAACCTATCCCCCACTTTAATATGCTCAACCTCCTGGAAGCCACTGTTAAACCCCTGATGCTGAATCAGCCAGTCTTGGAGGTCGCTTATGAACTTTACCTCGCGGCTGCCCCCGCCACTTACCCACTGATCAACCTTCACGAACTCTCCCAGCGCACTGGAGCCAGTTTACTCGAATGCCGTAACGCGATCGTTGCCGCCCATCAAGTCGGACGATTCCCTCAATGTGCGCTTGAGGCATAAGGGACTTGAGAAGTCAGGGGTAGAAGTCAGGAGGCAGAAGTCAGGAGGCAGAAGTTAGGAGTCAAAGAAAGAGAGGCGCAACAGCGAGGGAAAAGCCGCTGTGAAACTCTCTTGGCACAGTAGAGACCGTCCTCAGTATGGCTTACTGACATCTGGGACATCATTGGCATTTGTCCTCACAACGTCTCGTCTCCAGCCTTGCGGCGAAGCCCAGCGTTGCCCTTTGGAGGGGGGCACCTCCCAGAATTCAGGTTCTGATGAGAGACTTGCGTCATCCTCAGCTTTGGGTGCAACCAGTCGCTTTAAGCAGACAGTGGAATCGAAAAGACCCAGTCTTGATAGTGTGCGTCTCGCCCTTCCGTGATGGCTGTGAGTTTATCTCGTAACAGCGTCGTGATGGGACGGGTTTCAGGGAGGGGATAGCTCTCGATCCGTTTGACTGGGGAAATGCGAGCCGCCGTGCCACATAGGAAGACCTCATCCGCGATCAACAATTCAGAACGATCGATCGCGCGTTCGATGACGGGAATTCCAGCATCACGGGCGATCGTCAAAATGCTGTCGCGGGTAATCCCTTCCAAAATGTCTTGTTCAAATCCAGGTGTAATCAAAGTGCCATTGCGCACAATAAACAGATTCATTCCCGATGCTTCACTGACTTTACCCTGAGTATTCATCAGAATCGATTCGTCAAACCCGGACTCCACAGCTTCCGTTTTAGCGAGAGAAGAGGTAATGTAGGCGGCGCAAATTTTCCCGCGTAAAGGCAGGCTGCGATCTTCCTGGCGGTACCAGGAACTAATGCGGCAGGTGACACCGCCGGGGGGCAGGTAGTCCGCCATTTCCATGCCGTAGATGAGAAAGTCTTTTTCGATGTTGTGCAACCGGGGAGAGACACCCAACCCGGAGTTATACACCAACGGACGAATATAAAATGAGCAGGTGGGTTTGTTCTTCTGCACAAAGTCGATCAGGGTCGCCTGAATCTGACTGGCGGGAAGGTCGTACATTAACAACTTGGCGCTGCTGCTAAGGCGCTGGCAGTGGCGATCGAGCCGAAACAACAGCACTTGGTTGGGCTTTTGGGGGTCGGGAATCCCGCGCAGGCCACCGAAAGCACCCGTTCCGTAGTGCAGGGCATGGGTGGCAACAGAAATTTTGGCATCTTCAAAGGGCAGAAACCGATTTTGGAGATAGGCGATCGGTAGAAATGTTTCCATGAGTTGTGAACGGCAGTCGCTAAGTGAGGTGGGGTGGTCGTTTAATTTAATTACCACGTCTTCACCATTGGAACACACTTGCGATCTCAATCGCCCCACCTCGGCAACTCGGCTGCCCCTGTCGCGTCCATTCAGAGGGATAGTAGAACAGGCAAGAAATAGTCAGGTCGCGCAGATGATTCAGCAGTGGCAGCAACAACTCACGAAATGGTGGCACCAGCCGCCTCATGCAACGCTGGTCTGGTTGTTGCTAGGGGGACTGATCGGGCGGGGCGCGATCGCCACCTGGCTCCCGGCGGGTTTCGATGAAGCCTATTACTATCTCTATACCCAACATCTGGATTGGAGTTATTTTGATCATCCGCTGATGGTCGCTTTGACGACAGGCTTTGGCGTGTGGCTCACGGGAGCGGTGGCTCCTGTCACCATTCGGTTGGGCACCCTCCTGCTCTACACCGGATCCCTGATCTGGCTGTACCTTACCGCCACCCGACTCTACTCGCGACAGGCGGGCATTTTAACCGTCGCGATCGCCTCCCTGGTCCCCATTTTTGCGGTCGGCTTTGGCGTGCTCACCCTCCCCGATAGTCCGCTGATCTTCTTCTGGTCTGCCACTGTCTATGTCGCCACCGCAGAGTTTTTTCGCCAGCCATCCTATCGCCCCAGTGCGCGGCTCGCCCTCATTGGTTTCCTCGTCGGGCTGGCCTGCCTCAGCAAATATCACGGTCTAGCGCTGGGCTTCGGCTTAGTGGGATTCTGCCTCACCAGTTCCCGGCATCGTGTTGCCCTCACCTCCCGCTGGATGCTCCTGGCGATCGCCCTCTTTTTACTGACGCTCTCCCCCATCCTGATCTGGAATTTGCAACACGATTGGGTGTCGCTCCGCTATCAATCTGGTCGTGCTGTTCCCGATCGCGGCTTCAGTCTGCTGGAACTCCTGGGGACTTTCCTGATTGGGGTGGCGTATTTGTTCCCGACGTTTGGGTTGCCGTTGTGGTGGGTGAGTGTCAGGGGGAGGGAGGGGGAGGGAGCGGGAGGAACGGAGGCGAGAGTTTTACTGTTGTGGTTGGCGTTGCCGTTGATGGTGGGGTTTACGGTGATGGGGGGATATCGGCAGATTTTGCCGACTTGGGCGATGCCGGGTTTTTGGGGGGCGACGGTGTTGTTGGGGGCGCGGGCGGCGATGTGGCAGCAGCGATCGCCCAAAAGGGTGCGGCGGTGGTTGTGGGGATCGGGGCTGGTGATTGGGACGCTGGTGCTGGTGGCGTTG
>JAIXVO010000719.1 GCA_027482985.1 Cyanobacteriota bacterium | reverse complement strand
GCACCAGCAAGCGGGACATTTTCCCGGCTCCAATAATCGCAACCCGGCAAGCGGCCAGGTTCTGGACTTTGATTTGCGCCAGTTCGACGGCAGCAGAACTGATCGAAACAGCGCCCGTCCCAATGCTGGTTTCAGTCCGAACCCGCTTACCCGCTGTGATGGCTTGCTTAAAGAGTTGATTCAGTGTCCGTCCGACTCCCTTATGCTCCTGGCCCAACTTATGACATTGCTTCACTTGAGCCAAAATTTGCCCTTCGCCTAAAACCAGGCTGTCCAATCCCGCCGACACCCGCATCAGGTGCATGACGGCATCATGGTGCAGCAAGGTGAAGAGATAAGGACGCAGCGTTGAGACAGGCAGTTTGCTATGGTCTGATAAAAATTGAGTAATGGCCCGCACCCCGTTCTCGGTTTCATCCGCCACGGCATAAATTTCTAACCGGTTGCAGGTGCTGAGAATGGCGACTTCTTCCACGTGGGGATGATTACACAGTTGGGCGATCGCGCGATCGCACTGCGTCTCAGGAATACTAAGTTTTTCTCTAACTTCGACCGGAGCCGTTTTGTGGCTCAAACCGACAACAACGATGTTCATAAGGATCGGATCTTAAATACCAATTTGTTTTGTAAATCAATCCGTTGGCAGTTTGAGCTTTTAGCCAGGAATTGCAAAAATACTTAACTCAAAACGTTAGGCAGAGAGCGTGGGACGCGGGCATCGTGATTCGCTGAATCCGCCTTGCCGCGTCCCAACTGCCGCTTTATTTAGTGCAATTGAATCACTTTGGGTTCATCGAACATGTGAATCGTATCGACGAACCGGGCGGTCTTCGATTGGCTGGAGATGACCAGCGTTTGAGTTCTGGCTCCACCCTTGAAGAAGCGCACCCCGTTAATCAGGTTGCCAGAGGTAATCCCTGTGCCCGCAAAGAGGACGGTTTCGCCACAAGCCAGTTCTTCCGCACTGTAAACGCGATCGGGATCGGTAATGCCCATTTCGTTCAACCGCGCGATGTTCGCTTCTTTACTTTCCCCGATCAGACCCGTTTTCACAACTTCCGGATCGTAAATCAGTTGACCCTGGAAGTGTGCCCCCAGGCAGCGCAGCGCAGCGGCAGAAATCACCCCTTCCGGAGCCGCACCAATGCCCATCAAGGCATGAATATTCGTCCCGGAGAAGCCACAGTTGATCGCGGCACCCACGTCACCGTCACTGATCAATTGCACGCGGGCACCCGCTTCCCGAATTTCTTTGATCAAATCATTGTGGCGATCGCGTTTCATCACCACCACCACCAGCTCATCGATCGCCCGATCCAGACATTCCGACAGGATCTTCAGGTTTTCGGTGGCGGATTTCGTGATATCAACATGACCTTTTGCTGCCGGGGGAGCCGCCAGTTTCCGCATGTAAAAGTCGGGAGCCGCAAACAGCCCACCTTTTTCGGAAATCGCTAACACGGCCATCGAACCCGGTTGCCCATACGCACACAAATTGGTGCCTTCACAGGGGTCTACGGCAATATCAATTTCGACTAACTCATCCGGATTGCAATACGCTTTCGCATCTTCGCGGGTACAAATCCCGACTTCTTCCCCGATATAGAGCATCGGGGCTTCATCCCGTTCCCCTTCCCCGATGACAATTTTGCCGCGCATATGAATCTTGTTCATGCGCTCCCGCATGGCTTCGACTGCGACTCGGTCAGCTTCGTTCTTGTCACCTTTGCCCATCAGTCGAGCAGATGCGATCCCGGCCTGTTCTACAACTTCAATAATCTCTAAACCGAGTGTGCTTTCCACTGCGTAAGTCCTCCCAACTGCTTGTTTTGCGCGGTTTTTCAGGTCGCTCAATGATTCAGTCTATCAAAAGGGGGAGACGCGCTTAAAACAGATTTGTTGAAGACGATGTGTAAAGTTTTACTGCTGAGGTGGATTTGCAGGCATTTGCGTCCAGTCGAGGAAAGGTCGAGTGGGCAATGATCCCCGTGTTAGTCAGGGTTACACCGTTGCGGAGCTAGGAAATTGTTCCTAGTGATCTACGAGATTGACGGCGTTAGAGTAAAATCTATGCCCACCGAATGACACAAGCGGGAGACATTTTTCGATGGCTAAGGAACTAGACCCAGATCAGGTCGATTTGGCGCTGTTGCAACAAGCGCTGCAACAGTTGACCCAGACTGCCCAAACCACCTGTCAGACGGATGACGATCGCTCGGCTGAATGTGTGGCTGCTCGTCATGCGGTGGATGATTTGCAGGCGATCGTTTCGGAACGGCATCGCGCTGAACAAAACCGCACCTTTTTTGAACGTCACTGTGCCGAACATCCCGATGCCCTCGACTGCCGCATCTACGACCTCTAAGGTTTTACATTTCGCTGAAGTTGGACGAGTGAATCCGAAAACTGCCGCTGACCGCATGCCCGAAGCAGAGTACGCCGCCGCGTTGGATTACCTCGTCTTTACTTGCGTGGATCTGGTGTTTTTGCATCAGCACCAAATTTTGCTGGCGCGGCGCAATCACTACCCCCGCAAAACCTGGTGGGTGATTGGTGGTCGCATGGTGGCTGGCGAATCACCCTTAGAAACCGCTCAACGCAAAGCGACGGAAGAAGCAGGATTACCCACTTTAGCGGGCGATCGCTTCCAGTTCATTGGCGTTTACTCCACCAGCTTTGCCTTACGCGCCCAGGCTCCCAGCCACCACGGTTCCCACAGCGTCAATTTGACCTATCTCGTCGAGCTGACCCCAGTCGAACAACAGCAATTGCGCCTGGTCAGCACCGAATACGAAGCCGATTATCGATGGATTGACCTGGATCAAGTGGTGACGCTGGTTGATCCCAATGACTCGCTTGATCAGGCATTGCTGGCGATCGTTCATGATGTAAAGACAAGGTTGTGCGACTCATGAACGGTACGCTCTATGCTCAAAACACTCAATGCTTGGTTGGGACGACATCCCGAACGCATGCAAGCCAACGTCGAAATTTACACCTGGCAAACCTGCCCCTACTGCATTCGCGCCAAACTGCTGCTGTGGTGGAAAGGCGTTAACTATACCGAGTACAAGATTGACGGCAACGGGGGTGCCCGCATCCGCATGGCCGAACGTGCCAACGGTCGCCGCAGCGTCCCCCAAATTTTCATTAATAATGCTCACATCGGCGGTTGCGATGATCTGTACGCCCTCGATCGCCAGGGTCAGCTTGATTCGCTCCTGAGTGCGGTTTGAGCAAACGACAGGCAGACGGCAGAGGGCAGACGGTAGACGGTAACGGCCCGATGGGATGACCGCGCTCCAATCGGTTAGAGATGTTCCAACGGCACCTCCTGCCGAACGTCCCGCCTCCCTGCTCTCCCCAAATCCCTGGGAGACGTGCCACGGCGCATCTCTACGAGGTTCGCCTTTGATCCGTGTTCACCTGGGAGACGTGCCAACGGTGTATATCTACGAGGTTTTCTTTAGGTTCCTCTGACTCTTGGGAGACGTGCCAGCGGCACGTCTCTACAAGGTTTCCTTTGGATTTCTCTTCCTCCTGACTTCTGGCTTCTGACTCCTCACTCCTCCCTTCTCCTCCATGCCCTCCTCCCTCGCTACCCCCGAATACCACCTCCACTGCCGCTGGATGGAACGGGCGATCGCGCTGGCAGCGGCGGCAGGACAGGCGGGAGATGTGCCAGTCGGGGCGGTGGTTGTGCAGGCGGGGGTAGCGATCGCGGAGGCGGAAAATCGGCGGGAACGCGATCATGATCCCACAGCTCATGCCGAGGTATTAGCGTTACGGCAGGCGGGACAGATGTTGCAGACCTGGCAACTCCAGAGTTGCACGCTGTACGTCACGTTAGAGCCTTGCCCCATGTGTGCGGGGGCGATCGGGTTGGCGCGGTTGGGCTTATTGGTCTACGGCGCGGATGACCCGAAAGCGGGAGCGGTGAGAAGTGTCCTCAACTTGCCCGATAGTGCATGTTCTAATCACCGTCTATCTGTCATTGGTGGTATCTTGGAAACTGTTTGTCAGCAGCAGTTACAATCCTGGTTCGCGGCGCGTCGTTGCAACAGAGTAGATTCTTCCCAATGACACACCTGAAACTGTCCCTTGCCAGCGGGCAAATGGGTGCGACCCACCTACGGTAGAGGTATTGAAATTCCTCGCATCTAACCGTTCGTT
>JAIXVO010000414.1 GCA_027482985.1 Cyanobacteriota bacterium | reverse complement strand
GACGCGGGCGGGGGTGTCCATTAGTGTGGACGATTTACAGGTGCCTGCCACCAAGCGGAAGCTGTTGGAAGCGGCGGAAGAAACCATTCGCGAAACCGAAGAACGGTACATTCGGGGCGAGATTACGGAAGTCGAACGGTTCCAGAAGGTAATTGATACCTGGAACGGCACCAACGAAGAGTTGAAAGACGAAGTGGTCCGGAACTTCAAAATGAATAATCCGCTCAACTCGGTCTATATGATGGCCTTCTCTGGGGCGCGGGGGAACATCTCCCAGGTGCGGCAGTTGGTAGGGATGCGGGGCCTGATGGCGAATCCGCAAGGGGAAATTATTGACTTGCCGATTAAGACCAATTTCCGGGAAGGCTTAACCGTGACGGAGTACATTATTTCGTCTTACGGTGCCCGCAAAGGGTTGGTAGACACGGCACTGAGAACGGCTGACTCCGGTTACTTAACCCGCCGTCTGGTGGATGTGTCGCAGGATGTGATTATTCGGGAAGTGGATTGTGGCACGCAACGGGGTGTGACCGTCCAGAGTATGCGAGATGGCGATCGCGTCCTGATTCCACTGAAGAATCGACTCTTGGGTCGAGTGGTGGCGCAGGATGTGGTTCATGTCGAAACGGGTGAGGTGGTCGCCCCTCGGAATGAACCCATTTCGGATGAACTGGCGGAAGAGATCGCGAAGTCTGGCGTGGATGAAGTGATCGTGCGATCGCCCCTCACCTGTGAAGCGGCGCGATCGGTGTGTCAGCAGTGCTACGGCTGGAGTTTGGCACACGCCAAGATGGTGGACATTGGGGAAGCCGTCGGGATTATCGCCGCGCAATCGATTGGCGAACCAGGCACCCAGCTGACGATGCGGACGTTCCACACGGGAGGGGTGTTTACCGGGGAAATGGCCCGTCAGGAACGCGCCCATTTTGATGGCACCATTCGCTTCCCCAAAAAGCTGCGGACACGGTCATTCCGAACTCGCCACGGGGAAGATGCCCTGGTGGTGGAATCGGTGGATGCTAACTCGAAGGTGATCCTGGAAGGCTCAGGGGGTAAGCAACAAGCCTTTACCGTCGCGCAAGGGGCAACCGTGCTGGTGCGAGATGGCGAAAAGGTGAAAGAAGGGCGGATTCTGGCGGAAGTGCCGCTGACTGGGCGATCGCGCAAGACGACGGAGAAAGCGGCGAAAGACGTGGCCTCTGACATTGCGGGAGAAGTCCGGTTTGCGGATCTCGTCCCAGAAGAGAAAAAAGACCGGCAAGGAAACACCACCCGGATCGCGCAAAGAGGCGGTCTGTTGTGGATTCTCTCCGGCGAGGTGTATAACCTGCCACCGGGGGCGGAACCGATTGTCAAGAATGGCGATCGCATTGAAGCCGATGGGGTGCTGGCAGAAACCAAGCTGGTCACGGAACATGGCGGGATTGTGCGGCTACCGCAAGAAGTCGAAGGCAATAAGGGCGGTCGAGAAGTTGAAATCATCACCGCACCTGTGCTGCTGGATCAGGCGCGGGTACGGGTTGAGAGCTATCAAGGTCGGGCTCATTACCTGATTGAAACCAACTACAACCAGGTCTTTTCCTTGAAGGCCACACCGGGCACCAAGGTCACGAATAATCAAGTCGTGGCGGAATTGATTGATGACACCTACCGCACGCAAACGGGCGGCATCATCAAGTATTCCGGCATCGAAGTGGGCAAACGCGGCAAAGCCAAGCAAGGCTATGAAGTCGTGAAGGGCGGCACGCTGATCTGGATTCCGGAAGAAGCCCACGAAGTCAACAAAGACATCTCGTTGCTGTTGGTGGAAGACGGGCAGTATGTGGAAGCCGGGACGGAAGTTGTCAAAGACATTTTCTGTCAGAGCAACGGGGTTGTGGAAGTCACCCAGAAGAACGACATTCTGCGGGAAATCGTGATCAAGCCGGGTGATCTCCACATGATCGACAATCCCGACGACATCATCACGCGGGAAGCGGTGCTGGTGAATCCGGGGCAGCAGGTGATGCCGGGATTGGTGCCGACGGAACTGAAGTACGTGGAGTATGTGGAAACGCCCGAAGGTCCGGCGATGCTGTTGCGTCCGGTGACGGAGTTTGCGGTGCCCGACGAACCCTCGGTACCCAGTCAGGAATCTAGCAGCGAAGAATCAGGGCGATCGATCCGTCTCCGGGCCGTGCAACGGTTGCCGTACAAGGACGGTGAGCGGGTGAAGTCGGTGGAAGGCTTGGAACTGATGAAAATTCAGTTGGTGCTGGAAATCGATCAAGATGCCCCCCAACTGGCGGCTGACATTGAACTGCTGCCGGATGAGACGGACGCGGATGTTTTACGGCTGCAACTGGTGATTCTGGAATCGCTGGTGATTCGCCGCGACATTACGGCTGACCAAACTCAAGGCAGTACCTTAACGCGGGTGCTGGTGAAGGATGGCGATCAAATTGCCCCCGGTGCCGTTGTCGCGCGGACGGAAATTCAATGTAAGGAAGCGGGTGAAATTCGCGGGATTCATGAAGGAGCCGAAGCGATTCGCCGGATTCTGGTGGTGCGGACGGCGGATCTGGTGACGATCTCGATCGGAGATAAGTCGCCCCTCGTGAGTGCGGGTGATTTGCTGGTGGCGGGTTCTGAGATTGCCGAAGGTTTCCCGTTGGAAGAATCAGGGCAAGTGGTGGGTGTAAGTGCGGGTGAAATCACCCTGCGCTTGGCGCGGCCTTATCGGGTGTCTCCCGGTGCCGTGTTGCACATCGATGATGGCGACCTGGTGCAACGGGGTGACAATCTCGTGCTGCTGGTGTTTGAACGCACGAAGACCGGAGACATCATTCAGGGTCTACCCCGGATTGAGGAGTTGCTGGAAGCCCGGAAGCCGCGTGAAGCCTGTGTGTTGGGCGAACGGGCTGGGACTGCGCAAGTGGTCTATGGCGAAGATGACTCTGTGGAAGTCAAGGTCGTCGAGAGTGATGGCAACCTGCGGGAATATCAAATCAGTCCGGGTCAAAACGTGGTCATTTCGGATGGGCAAGAAGTCAGTGCGGGTGAACGGCTGACGGATGGTCCGGCGAATCCCCATGAACTCCTGGAGGTCTTGTTTAAGGCCAACCGGGAATCGGCGGGGGTGCATGATGCGGCGCTGTTGAGTTTGCGTGAAGTGCAGATGTTCCTGGTGAATGAGGTGCAGTCGGTGTACCAGTCGCAGGGCATTGACATTTCGGACAAACACATTGAGGTGGTGGTGCGGCAGATGACCTCGAAGGCACGGGTCGATGATGGCGGCGACACGACGATGCTGCCGGGTGAGTTAGTCGAACTCTACCAGGTGGAGCAGGTGAATGAGGCCATGTCGATTACGGGTGGTGCGCCGGCTGAATATACGCCAGTGCTGTTGGGGATTACGAAGGCATCGTTGAATACGGACAGCTTTATTTCGGCAGCGAGTTTCCAGGAGACTACACGGGTTCTCACGGAAGCGGCGATCGAAGGGAAGTCGGACTGGTTACGCGGGCTGAAGGAGAACGTGATCATTGGGCGCTTGATCCCAGCCGGGACGGGCTTCAATGCTTACGAGGAGATTGGCAGTCCGGATGTGGATCTGTCCTATGAGGCGATCGGGGTGTTTGATGATGACACTGACTTGACGGATGTGGTGCTGGACGATCGCACGGCTCGCACTTACGGTCTCGATAGCTTTGAAGAACCGGGTGCCTATGGTCTGACCTATGGCATGGGGATGACGAGCGAGACGAAACCCGACTTTGTCTCGCCGATTCTGGATGATGACGATGAGTTAATTGGGGGCAGCAGTCCCGTTGAGGAGGATGACGATGGCGATGATGATGATTTCGAGGATGAGGATTAATTTCCTCGTCTGCGAGTCGTGTCCCATCAAATTTGCGTAGGGGCGAATGGCAATTCGCCCTCACCAGATCTGCCATGATCGCCCATTTATTCAGTATCAGGTCATCCGTTGCGATGACCTTTTTTATGCCTGGATGGTTCTGTTGATGCAATTCGCGATCGCTTATGACTGCTTCTGATCCCAACCTCTCGCCTGCTCTTGTTGCCTGTGTGAAAAGTTTGGGCTTACCGCACATTCAGCGGCATGTGTTTATTTGTGCTGACCAGACGAAACCGAAATGCTGTGATAAAGCGCTCAGCATTGAAGCCTGGGACTACTTGAAACGTCGTCTCCAGGAATTGAAGTTGGATCAGGTGACGGAGGCTCAGCCTCATTGCATTTTCCGCACGAAAGCTAACTGTTTACGGGTGTGCAATCAGGGGCCGATCCTGGTGGTTTATCCTGATGGAGTGTGGTATCACAGCGCCACGCCACCCGTGATTGAGCGGATCATTCAAGAACATTTAATTGGGAATCAGATTGTGTCGGAGTATGCTTTTTTAGTACATCCCCTCCCCGCGATCGCCCCACCTCAGACGGAAGCTTGATCAAATTGCTGGGATTCGATTGACCCAGTTCTTGCAGTTCGGCTCAGAGACACGCAAATGGTCCAAATTCCCACCCAAGTCATTACCCTGGACGAATTCTTAAAGTTGCCAGAAACTAAGCCTGCCAGCGAATACGTGGATGGTCAAATTCTCCAGAAACCCATGCCGCAAGGAAAACACAGTGTGATTCAAGGGGAATTTGTGCCTGCCATCAATCAGGTGGTGAAACCGCAGCGGTTGGCGCGGGCGTTCCCGGAATTGCGTTGTACCTTTGGCGATCGCTCCATCGTGCCCGATATTGCTGTGTTTACCTGGGCGCGAATTCCGCGAGATGAGCAGGGTGAAGTTGCCAATACCTTTGCGGCGGCTCCCGATTGGGCGATCGAGATTTTATCGCCTGATCAGAAATACCTTATTGTCGCATTGATTACAATTGGTTACGGTATCAGCGAAATTGCTTGGATGGGCGGCTTTTATTTCTGCATGGTCGATATCGCACCGGTATAAATGTGTTTCGTTTTCATCTATATTGATTTTGTTGTTGATTATTGACTGATGATGTTTCTTGGTTTTGGAGGATTTTGTTGGAGTATTGCAAGGAATCAACAAAAGCATTGGACTCACTCCGGGTTTCATCATTCCGATTGTCATCGCCATAATGACCCCTCACGTATTTTTATTTTTAAACATTTTTTCCTGCAGTTTCTAATATTGAAATGTGCATTTTTACAG
>JAIXVO010000210.1 GCA_027482985.1 Cyanobacteriota bacterium | reverse complement strand
GGTGGGGGATCAGGACGGGTTTGATCGAGGAGTTCCTCTTTGGAGGTTTTCAAATCTTTCCACAACTTTTTAATTTGGTGGTAAGCATCATCTGAGGAAATTTTGCCGCCCGTTTCTAAGCCACAGACCAGCGACACCCGTTGAGCAAATTCCTGAAGATTAGCATTAAAGGCAAGTTGCTCTGGGGTAAATTCACCCCGATATTTGCCAATCGGGTACAAAAAATTATCTTTATTCGAAGTATCTGCCATGGAGTAATCTCCCAAAGTAATGAGGCTGGAGCATGACCACGATCCCCTTTTGGAATTACATCTACTTGATGCGCCTGAAGTTCATCCGTCAGACTAATCTCAAGTGACTGATTGCCCGTGAGCGAGCCGTCAAAACTTGCAGTTGAAAGATGGCCTCACTGCTGACAAACGATCGCGATCGTGTAGGATTCATCTGATCCACAACTTGCAACTGGGAACCACCAAACTGGTGAAAAACTGTAGGCTTTCAGGATTTCCTCTTAACAGTACTACAAATTTGCCAAGGTTCAGTATCAGTGCAACTTTGAATGTAGGGCATAAGCCTGTGCTGCCGATGGTCGGTTGCCGGATCTGGTCTTCATGCTGCAACGCTGCCCACCAATTCCCCGGTTTGCCACTCCAACGTATCGCCCAGCCGATCGCCCGTATGGTAAGCCGCCAGCAACACTTCACTGGTTTTGCCCCAGGCGATCGCCCCCGTTGCACTCAGGCCGATCGCCCCCAAATCGCGCTGGTTCTGGTGTGCCTCTTGCAGCGATCGCTCAAATGCAGCTGTTAGCGACAGTCCATCGACCACTCGCACCACCACTTTCGCTGCCAAACATTCATTGATAATGTCTTCCCCAATGCCCGTACAACTCACGGCAGCAGACGGCAACGCATAGGTGCCCGCAGGCATCGCCGCATCACTCACCCGCCCAATCCGTTCAAACCCTTTGCCGCCAGTCGAAGTCCCAACTGCCAATCGCCCCTCGCTGTCCAGTGCCACCACGCCAATCGTGCCCCGGCCTGCGGTGTCCTCTACCAGTTCTTGTTCGACCACAACGCCGGCCATCTCATGGGTAAAATTCTCCTGCCGTTCACGCAGCCATTCCTGCAAGCGAATTTCTGTCATTGGGTTATAAGGCGGCAGTTCCAGTTCTCGCAACAGTTCTGCTGCCCCCACCTCCGACAACACGCGATCAGGCGATGTTTGTAAAGCCAGCGCCAGTTGAATTGGATGTTGGACGCGCGAGACATTAATGACACCACTAAAGCGCTGTGCCGTGCCATCCATCAACGCTGCACTCATGCGAATTTGCCCATCACATTGCAAGACCGAACCCGTCCCAGCATTAAAGCGCGGATCATCCTCCAACAGTTGACAGCCTTGCACTACCGCCGCTTGTGCCGCCGCCCCCGCCATTAACATTGGGTAAACCTGTTCTAACACCTGATACAGCGATCGCCGCACCAACTCCACGCCACCCTTGCTCTTGAGCGATCGCCCCGCCCCACCATGAATAATCAGTTTCGGTTGCATCCTCACCCCTCCTTGATCAACTGAACGACACGCAATCCATCCCGCCCGAACCAGAGACGTGCCAGCGGCACCCGATCAATTCCACCCGAACCAGAGACATACCAACGACACGCAATCCATCCCGCCCTCGTAGAGACGTGCCAGCGGCATCGTCTCTACGAGGGCTCTTCCTTCCCCTTCCTCCCTCTTCCTCCCTCTCCCTCCGCTCCCTTCCGCTTCCGGCAACGCTCCGAACAATACTTCACCTCATCCCAACAATCCGCCCATTTCTTCCGCCACGTAAAGGGGCGATCGCAAACGGGACACACTTTCGTCGGTAAATTGGACTTATCAACACCACGGGGCATCGTTCAAACCACGATTGAGTGAGCAACGTAACCGTAAAGAATTGTAACCATCTTACCGTGTTGGCTGAGCGGCTACCGTGCAATAGAAAGGCATCACCGATCGCGGTGGGTGCCGGATGCTGTAAGGGAACTGAGCTGACCATGTTGGATGCGATTCGGATTGTATTAGTGGAACCTGCGGGTGGTTTGAATGTGGGGTCAGTGGCGCGAGTCATGAAAAATATGGGCTTGTATCATCTGGTTTTCGTCAATCCCCACTGTGATCCGCTAGGAGCAGAAGCGCGGCAAATGGCCGTCCATGCGCCCGAAATTTTGGAGACGGCTCGCATTGTGTCCTCCTTGCCGGAAGCGTTGGTCGGCTGTACCCGCGCGATCGCTACCACTGGTCGCCCCCATAGCCCGCAATTCCAACTCGAACATCCCCGTTTGACACTTCCTTGGCTCCTGAGTACCCCAACGGTGCCCAACAGTGCCGCCCTCATCTTTGGTCCCGAAGATCGCGGCCTCAACAAAGCCGAACTGAACTATGCCCAACGCTGCATCTCAATTCCCGCCAATCCCGCCTACCCTTCCCTCAACCTCGCCCAAGCCGTCGCCATCTGCTGTTACGAACTGCATCAAGCGATCGCCCCCCCGCCCCATCCGTTGCCCCAACCGTCACCCCATCCGCTGCCCACCCCACCTTATCCGTCGTCCCATCCGTCATCCCATCCGCTGCCCGCGCCTCTAGACCAACTGGAAGGACTCTATCAACAACTGGAAGCCCTGTTGCTACACATCGGCTATCTCTATCCCCACACTGCCGCCAGCCGCATGCACAAGTTCCGCCAATTACTGCATCGGGCGTTTCCCAGCAGTGAAGAGGTGGCGATGTTACGAGGGATTTTGAGTCAGGTGGAGTGGGCGATCGGGCGGGGCGGGAAGGATTCAAGAGGGAGGAGACAGGAGACAGGAGACAGGAGACAGGAGGGAGAGGAAGCGGAGGGGGAGTTCTAAAAAATTTATCTCTACAATTTTTTGGGGGTCGGCATTTGGCTCCAAAACTGGGCAATGGGTAAGCGTCGTCGCCCGAATGCTAAACCCATTTAGGGGCGGGAGGGGGTTAGACCTCGAAGGTTTGGCAAATCTCTGAAGGTCTTGGAGTGGCTGAACGCATTGACCTGGGGTGCGGCGATCAAGTTGGAAGAACGGTGTGGAAGGATTCAAAATTTCTGGCTAAGGTAAACACAGTCACGGGTTTTGCCACTTCCTGATGAATTCGCCTAAGAAGCCCAAAAGCCTACAAGAGATTCTCAAACAACGTCAGCAGACGACATTTGTTGGACGCGAACCGCAGCTTGCCTTGTTTCGCCCAGCAAGAATATGATGCAAAGCCAAATGATTGCCAAAATACATTTAATTTAGCAATCTATTATCTGGCAGCAAGCAATCTTGACCAATCCAAACATTTTTATCGGGATGCTTTAAATCGAGGTGCTTCAGTAAAACAAATTCGAGAAGCGATTCGGGATTTGGCAGATTTTCTTATTTTGTTTCCAGATCATCAAGCTGCGCGATTATTTAAGCAGGGATTAGAGAAGCGAGTAACCGAGTAGAGGAATACAAGGAGAAAAGTATGACGATCGCAACAGATATTGGTACATTCATTGAACGATCGCCCGATATTCGAGGTGGCAAACCTTGCTTGAGTGGAACTGGGTTAACGGTGCATCGCATTGTGAGATGGTACAAGTTGGGCTTGTTGCCAGAAGAGATTTTAGACCGGATTGGGCATCCAACATTAACCCTGGCGCACATCTATGCCGCCCTGACTTATTACCAGGCAAACCAAGCCATGATTGAAACTGAGATTACAGCAGAAGACGCAGAAGCGGAACAATTAATGCGTCAACATATTCAGTCTGATCCAACTTAATTGCGATGTTGTCACTCTATTTGGATGAAGACTCGATGGACAAAGCATTAGTCAATGCCCTCAAAGCAAGAGGGGTTGATGTCATCACGGCTGGGGATGCTGGCATGATTGGATGTAGTGATGAAGATCATCTGGATTTTGCGACCAGTGTGGGGCGAGTTTTATATACCTTTAATCGAGGAGATTTTTACCAGCTCCATACGAAATATTTAGCTGAAGGGAAGTTTCATGTAGGGATAATTCTTGCCAAACAGCAGCGATATTCAATCGGTCAGCAGATGCGTCAACTATTAGAAATCATTGGCACAAAATCAACTGAGGAAATGCAAAACAATGTGGAATTCTTGAAAGACTAAGGTGCGTGAAGTGCCGTCAGGGTATCGACATAGGTTTCAAGCGATGAGTACAATTTATTATAAAGAAAATGAAACCGTTTGATTGTGTTGAGATGAAGCGGGTAGGGGCTAAAGCGGTTCAAAGGCGGATTGAGGCGATGACTTTAGCGGAAGAACTCGCCTTTTGGCAACAGCAGACTCAGCAGTTAAAACAAGATGTGGCAGCTCGTCAAGGCGTTGATGGAATACAAAAGCAGGATTAGGAGAAGCCGATGTTGACGGGGCAGCGTGAATTTTATGTCGTGATTGAGCGAGATGAGGATGGCGATTACGTGGGTGAAGTGCCGCAGCTCAAAGCTTGCTATAGCTAGAGAGCAACGATCGCCGAATTAATGACCAATATTCAAGAAGTGATTGAACTTTGTCTTGACGCTGGAGAAGAGGCATGAAAGATTATCACATCAACGTGTTTTACAGCGAGGCGGATGAAGGTTATGTCGCCGATATTCCTGACCTCAAATGTGGCTCCACGATCGCCCACCCACCCTCCAATTCATCTGCGCGATCGCCCTTAAAACCGGAGTTCATATTCCAGGGAGGCGCGGTTGTCGCCGGAGAAGTTGGTGGAGCTGCGGAGGAGTAAGTTTTCATTGATCCGGTAGCGGAGACCAAACTGGGCGGGGTCGCCGTTGGTAAGGATCTTCAACACACTGACGGAGAGGGCGGGGGTAATATCCAGAGCGGCTTCTCCGGCTAACCCCAGGGTGGTGGTATTGTCGTCGGTGCGGGTGTTATCGGTGGTGTAGGCGGGGAAGATGCGGAATTCACTCAAGCCCAACGCCCGTCCGATGTTGGTGAACACATTGGACAACAGGGCTGAACCCGCCAGGTTAGCAACGCCCAGTAAGGTATCGCCGCGTCCCAGGGTGTCGATGTAACTGCCGCCGATGAGGGCGACAATTTCGGTTTCCGATCGCGGCGGGCTACTGGTCAGCTCCAGATTATCGAATAACTGGCTGGCTGGCCCGCGGGCTTCAGCGCGGACCCGCACCGTTTGCAAGGAACCCAAGCTGGTGGCGGAAGCGGGCACATCCAAAATTTCGGAGGGGGTGAGGACAGAGGGTTGACGGCGATTTCTGACCTCTGTCACGAGGGCAACGAGGCGGACATTCAGGATAGGATCTAGCCCCAGACCAGGGATAAATTCCGCTGTTTGGGCAAACCCGCGATCGAGATTGAATTGCGTCGTGAACAAATTCACCTGACCCGATCGCAGTTGAATCAGTCCGGACGGGCGTAAGTTATCCAGCGGGCCATTGATGGTGACATCCCCCTGTGCCACAAAACTGAGGATGGGCGGATTCGTCAGCAGTAGCCCGTTCCCCAGGCTGATCTGAAGATTATTAAACTCAATCGGCGAGGCATTCGCGTCTCCCGTCCCACCGCCAGCAGCAGCAGCAGCTTCGGGATTCAAGACGACCTGCCCATTGCTGAGGCGAATGTTACCCCCCAGGATGGGATCGAGGGCAGCTCCAGTGACCACCAGATTGCCATCCACGCCACCCCGGTAGAGTCCTTTCAGGTTCAGGTTAATATCCTTCAGCGCCACGGTGAGGGGATTTTCCAGATCGAGATCGCCCGGTTGCAAGCGGTTCGCCAGCGGGATGACCCCGGAAGCCACGATCTGCCCCTTGCTGTAATCGGCAGTAAAGTTCTCAACCCGCAGCCGATCCTGGACAAAGACCGCCGTGCCATTCACATTCGTCAGATTGCCGGGGACCGCTTTCGCGCCAATGGTGGCATTTTGCACCTGGAATCGCCCCACCGCGACGGGTTCCTTAAAGGTGCCACCCACTTTCACGCGGACTTCGCCCGTCCCGTCAATCCAGGCCACCTGATCGGTGAGGACATTCAGCAGCGCCAGTCCTTCATTTCTGACGTTGATGTCCAGACTGATGCGATCGCTGTCGGGGATGGTCGGCAGGAAGGGGAGCGGCACACTGCCCGTAATTGCCAGCGGTTCTTGGGGATTGATTGCCAGC
>JAIXVO010000126.1 GCA_027482985.1 Cyanobacteriota bacterium | reverse complement strand
TGATGCAGTCATCTGGCGATCGCTGCGTCATGCGCCGCCCCTCGAAGACTTACTCCTGAGCCTGATCCAATTCCTGGCTCCAGTAGCAGCAACGACGATTCCCCTGTCCCGCGATCGCCATCACTTAATCACGGCTTTGCTCGAACTCCTGCGAGCACGCCGCTGCCTGATTATCTTAGACAATGCTGAATCGGTGCTTCCCTGCCAGAGTGCTGGACGCGAACCGACCAATGGCTATACCGAACTCCTCGATTGCCTGGGCGATCTCCCCCATGCAGGCTGTGTTGTCCTCACCAGTCGCGAAAAACCCGACGCGATTGCCTGGAAAGAAGGACTCACGCTCCCGGTGCGATCGTTCCAGCTAACAGGTCTTTCGGATGCGGAAGCCCAGGCGATTTTCGCTGCTAAAGGGGATTTTTGGGGATCGGCGACAGATTGGCACACCCTGATTCACCATTACGCGGGCAATCCCCTCGCCCTCAAAATGGTGGCCACCGCGATCCAGGATGTCTTTAACGGCAACCTCTCAGTATTTCTCACCGTCAGCGAAACTCTCGTCTTTGATGACATTCGCGACCTCCTCGATCGCCAATTTGCCCGCCTCACACCCGCCGAACAGACGGTCATGTTCTGGCTGGCGATCAATCGCACCATCACCTCGTTTCAGACCTTGCGGGACGATAGCCTCTGTCCCCTGGCACGCCAAGCCCTGCCCAGTGCCTTACGCAGCTTAAAACATCGCTTTCTGATCGAAGCCACCGCTACAGGCTTCACCCAGCAACCCGTGGTGATGGACTACGTTACCCAGCGCTTACTGGATCAGGTGAGTCAAGAGTTACTCCACCCCTTCCTCCTCAGCGCGCCGCACCCAACCCCTACCCTGACTCCCACTGCTGCCCTCACCTCGGCTGGCGTGGATCAGCCTGTCCTACCAGCGCTTCTGCCACCCCTCGCGAACATCCTGGAGGAACCACCTCCACCCCTGCTGCAAACCCATGCCCTCTTAAAAGCCACCGCTCCAGACTACATCCGGGAGAGTCAATCGCGCCTGATTCTGCATCCTTTACTAGAACGCCTAGTCGCCCTGCTGCGATCGCCCGTCGCTGTGGAATCCCGCTGTCGCGCCGCCCTCCTGCACTTACAAACCACACCCCAACCCATCCCTGGCTACGCCGCTGGCAATCTGGTGAACCTGCTGCAACACCTCCAGGCGGACTTGACAAACTTGAATCTCTCCCAGCTCACCCTGCGGCAAGTTCCTTTTCAAATCGGCACCTGGCAACAGGTTAACTTGTCCCATTGCACCCTCAACCAATGCGTCTTCTTAGACACCTTAAGCACGATCTGGGCAGTCGCCTTCAGTCCTAACGGTGCACTGCTGGCCGCCAGCGATGCCAGCGGGAGTCTCCACTTTTGGCAAGTCAGCGATCGCCAGAAAGTGATGACCTGGCAAGGACACCCCAACTGGATTTGCACGATCGCCTTCAGTCCCGATAGTCGATGGCTCGCCAGTGGCAGCATCGGTAACGTCATCAAACTGTGGGAAGTGCACACAGGTAATTGCCTGCAAACCCTGATCGGACACACTGGATGGGTGCTGGCAGTCACTTTTCATCCGCAAGGACAAATCCTTGCCAGCAGCAGTGCCGATGGCACGATAAAACTCTGGCAAGTTCACACGGGTATTTGTCTGCACACCCTCGCTGGGCATCAGGGTTGGGTCAGCACGATCGCCTTTAATCCCGATGGCACCCTCCTTGCCAGCGGCAGCGATGACGGCACCGTGAAACTGTGGGACATCCAAACCGCCACCTGCCGCCAAACCTTAACCGGACATACAGCCCCCATTCGCGCCGTCGCCTTCAATCCAACGGGGGCAGAACTCGCGAGTGGCAGTTGTGATCGCACTATCCACCTTTGGCACGTCCCCACAGGCGATCGCAGCGGCACCTTGATTGGGCATCACCACCCGGTACGGGCGCTCGCTTACCAACCTAGCGACCTGGCAGCGTCAGCCCCACCGCAACTGGTCAGTGCCAGCGAAGACGGCACGATTCGCCTTTGGGAACCCGCAACTCAAGACTGTTTGCAAGTGATTTTAGGGCATCAGGGACATATTCGCTCCGTCGCCCTCCATCCCAGTGGTCACTGGTTCGCCAGCGGGGGAGCTGATCAAACTGTAAAACTTTGGGATCTGACCGGGCAGTGCCTCCAGTCTTGGCGGGGATACACCAATGCCATCCGCGCCGTCGCTTGTGCCCCCCTCACTCCGAACGCGACAACCCCCACGCTCATTGCCAGTGGCTCCAGCGATCGCACCGTCCGCCTGTGGGATTCACAGACCGGCAACTGTCTCCACACCTTGCAAGGACACACCAACGAGGTCTGGAGCGTCGCCTTTAGCCCTACGCCCCTGCTGCTGACTGGCCATCCTGCCCCCAAGCTGCTCGTTGCTAGCGGCAGCACCGATCAGACGATTCGCCTCTGGGATGTCCGCTCCGGGCAATGTCTCCAAGTTCTGAGAGGTCACCATGACTGGATTCATGCGATCGCCTTTCATCCCACCGCCCCCCTCCTCGCCAGTGCCAGTTCGGATCAAACGATCCGGCTGTGGGATGTCACCACGGGCATCTGTCGGCAAATCCTTGAGGGACACACCAGTCACGTCTGGGCGGTGGCCTTTAGTCCGCTGCACCCCTTACTCGCCAGTAGCAGCGACGATCAAACCGTCAAATTATGGAACCTGGACACCGGGGTATGCCAGCAAACGCTGACTGGACATACGCGCCGCGTGCAGGCGATCGCCTTTAGCCCCGATGGGCAATGGTTAGCCAGCAGCAGCAGTGACCAAACCATCGCCATTTGGGAAGTGACCACCGGACGCTGCCTCAAAACCCTCACGCCCAGCGGTGATCATGTGCGGGCGATCGCCTTTAGCCCCCAATCCCAGGCCGCCAACCAGCCAGCCGCCCCATTGTGGCTCTATAGCTATGCCAGCACCATCCTACAGATTTGGGATGTTCACACGGGCGAATTGGTGCGATCGCTGCCTGGGCACACTCAGCCCATCTGGTCAATCGCCCTCAGTGCCGATGGCCACTCCCTCATCAGTGGCAGTGAAGACAATACCCTGCGCCTGTGGGAAACCCAATCAGGGGACTGTCGCCAAGTGCTGCACAGTCCCTATCCCTACCAGGGTATGAATATTCAAAACGTAGTGGGCATCACCGCCGCTCAACAGCAAACCCTCCAGTCGCTCGGTGCCATTGCGGACTAATCCCAGGCCATTAATCATGATCGGAGTCAGCGTCTGGATTGGGTGCGCCCTCAGGTAGCGATCGAGCAAACGCCAGGACTTTATCAACCCGCGTCCCATCCATATCCATCACTTCAAACCGCAAATGACCATACTCAAAATGCTGTCCCGACTCTGGAATATGGCCTAACGAGTGCATCACAAACCCGCCCAATGTATGGAAATTCCCAGTGTCTTCCCCCGGCAAGAAATCTTGATCGAACAAGTCTTTGACCACGTCGATCCCCAGAGAGCCATCCAACAACCAGGAACCATCCTCCCGCTGAATCATCAAAGGTTCATCGCGGTCTTCCAGGGAGGGCAAGTCACCCACGATCGCTTCCATCAAATCATTCAATGTCACCACCCCTTCAATCCCGCCATACTCGTCAATCACCAGCGCCATATGCGATCCCGCTTCCTTGAACTGCTCAAACACATTCAAGACTCGCGTCGTCTCCGCCACATACAACGGTGGCTGCACCATCGACTCCACATCAATCTCTTGATTGAGTAACCGCGCCGTTAACAAACTCGTGCCCCGCAACACCCCAATACAGTTATCCAAACTGTCTCGCCCCACCGGAAAGCGAGAATGCGTACTCTCAATCACCTTTTGGACACTTTCTTCCGGTAGCGCTGACACATCCAACCACACCACATCAATTCTGGGAGTCATCAACGCTTTAATCGGGCGATCGCCCAGCCGAAACACGCGCTCCACCATTTCATGCTCGGCTTCTTCAAACATCCCCGATTCCGCACCCTGCCGAATCAGCACCTTAATTTCTTCCTCGGTCACATCCGGCTCCTCCGAAGCCCGAATGTTCAACAACCGCAACAGCGCTTCCGTCGATAAACTCAACAAATGCACCAACGGAGCCGTCAAGCGGGATAAAAACCGCATCGGCTTCGCGACCGCACACGCAATTTGCTCCGGCTCATTTAAAGCAATCCGCTTCGGCAACAATTCCCCAATCACCAGCGACAGATACGTGATGATTGTGACCACAATCGCTAAACTGACACCCTCGCTGTAAGGCTGCAACACCGGAATGCCATCAATGACGGGTTTCAATCGTTGCGCCAGCGTCGCTCCCCCCACCGCACCACTCAACGTGCCGATCAACGTAATCCCAATTTGCACCGTGGATAAAAAGTCATTGGGCGACATCGCCAATTTCAACGCCACTCGCGCCTTCCGATTCCCCTGATCCGCCAGTTGCTCTAACCGCACCTTCCGCGCTGACACCACAGCAATTTCAGAACCCGAAAAAATGCCATTGGCAACGATGAGAACCAAAATCAGGGCAATTTCAATCGCGATCGCAGCCATATTCACCTTGCATTAAGTAGAGTGCTTTCTATCCTAAGCGGAACTTCAACCCCATTCATTCTCCGCTAAATAGACATTCCCCATTCCCAGCTCAAATTTAATCTTCAAACCAAAACCCCGTCATCGGTTTCGATAACGGGGTTTTGGGTTAGGAAAGCTAATCTGGCATCGAGCTATTTTTGCGGGACGCAACCGTCCGACTATCTTGGCCGCGGGAGCGTTTCACACCTGAGTTCGAGATGGGTCAGGGTGGTGCCACTCCGCCATAGACACCAG
>JAIXVO010000311.1 GCA_027482985.1 Cyanobacteriota bacterium | reverse complement strand
GGGCTACGCTCCCAGGAACTCCCCCAAATTCTTCCCTCCGCAGCAATTTGAGTAGCTGCTTTCAGATATTCAGTCAGGGCATTGTTTTCATCAGGCATAAGGCTCTCCAGTAGTTTTTTCAAGGGTTCACGTATTTTTCTCCAAAATGTAATGAGGTTCGGTTGGTCATTTTCTCGGAGAATCCAGCGGAGCAGAACATAGTACAGATTGAGGGGTGAAGACGTTGCTCGTGCTAAGTCATAAAGGCAGTCATCAAATTTTGGAATGCTAGCAACTGCTTGTACGAGATTGCCTAACCAGCGGAGGCGATCGCGCACAATTTCTGCTTCTTCTCTGCTATACCGTCCAGTTTTCAACAAGCTAGAAAATGAAGTCGGAATCCCTTCTACCCGTCCATGAAATTCTGTTGAGGGTTCAATTTGCAAACTGGAACTCAAGACAAATGGAAATCCAAAATCAAAAGAAAGTGAAAGTTCTAAAGCGAGTCGCAAAGATTTAAGCAAAGCCACTGAAGTATTAGCATCCCCCCAAACCATCGGCAAGGGAACAACATTGTGAACAAACTCCGGACGTTTCGGAAACGCAACTCCCACTACCTTATTTGGAGTAAATTCAACTGCATTATCCCGATACAGCTTGACCACATCTACAGAAACGGGACCACCCTCTGCATTCGTTCTAGCCAGATCTAGGAGGCATTCTCTCCAGATTCTTAACAGTTCTGGGCATGAACCCACTGGTAATGCCAGATGCAAATAATACGGTGGCTCCTTCTTAATCGCCGGAAAGTTAGCCCCGATCGCAAGTAATTGGTATGCCCGTAGAGTGGTTGATTCTGCTTGTCTTTTGGGTTCTGCCACCAAACCACCTGGCAGGCGATTAGAAAACACCTGAACCTTTGTACCCACTGGCATTGCAGCTAAGTCTTCGGTACCACTCACTGTTGGTCCTAAAGAACAGCGTTGCCTTGGATTTACTTGGGTATAAGTATCCAACTCACTGAAGCCTGCTAACCGATTGCTGTGCGGCAAATTCAGTGTTCTAGCAGCCAGCGCGACTAAATCTTCTGCAACTTCTACTTCTTCGGACTCACTACTCGCTGAACCTCTTCTCATTTCCAGCGATTCCATCAAAGCCGTTTTAATCCCTTCTATGCCTGTTGTGATGGCTTTTGCTGCCAGCAGCGATCGCCCATATTGCTCATTGAAAGGTTGCAAAGCCTGACGTTGTTGTTCTGATAAACCAACATGAGCAGCCAGCCTGTCCCACACTTGATCAACGGGTATATCAGGTTTGACCTTGCGATAACTGACAAAAGCAGCCTTCAGTCCTTCTGCTAGAGCAAACGCTTCAGCCGAGTCAACAGGTAATAGTCCCACCTCACTTGCAGCCTTCAAAGCCGTTGGATCAACTTTGGTCAGGTGTTTATTCACCTCTGCTTGGACTTTTTCTGCCTTGTAGCCAGCCTTTTTTCTTTCCAGGTGATACAGCACAACAGTGATGACTTCCTGCAAATCTTGCTGAACAGCTTGGGACATAATCCGAATGCCATTATTTCCAGGCTTCACAAGCTGGTCAATGTTATTGCCAAAAACTGCATCGATTTTAGATTGCCAACGAGCTGCAATTTTAGGCACTAGGTCAACCTCTGGAAACCCTTCACCTTCAAACAATTCACCATCTGGGGAAATTGCTAGAGGAGTCAACTTGTACTCGATCAGAACTTCTTCACAAGCAGCAAGTAGCAGTGCCGTCATGTAACCTCGATCCTCAGAAATTCGAATCTGATACAAGTTGCTGGGACGATTTAACGCGACCGTTAACTCTTTCTGAAGTTTTTGGGTCAGTTTGTCTGCTGGTAAGCCCAGATCGAATAAATCTGCGGCAATTAGAATCGCGACCCACCGCTTAATTTGAGGGTCTTCGGGTAAAAATAATGCCCCATCACTCGCGTTATGCCCGGAGTGTCGTTCAATTAAACGTCTCACCAGTTCAAGTTCAGCTTCACTTGGGACAAAACTGTTCACTCCAGCTTCTTCTAGCTGTTCTCGCAAAAAATCTTTGTCTCTCGCCAAAGTCTTAACTTTACGTTCAGACTTGTCCAACTTGTTTAAGTCATGCACTGCTGTAGCTGCTAGAATCACAGCCCGTTTATCATCTGGCACTCCTGCCATTTTGCTAACGGTCAAAACAAACTGGCAAGCAGAATCGAGATGTTCTGCCAGGGTGTGTTTTTCTCGCGTACCCCATTGGTGCTGAGTTCCGTGTCGTTCGTAGAGAAGGGGTCGAATTTCACTGAAATAGCGTTCTTCAAGTGTCTTGGGAGGACGGTTTAATAGTTTCATTATCAACTCCCTTTCTTCTGCTTAGCTTGGACAGGGTAACCGCTGCATAAGCGGTAGCGGTAATGCTTACCTAAAGAGCCAGTTTCGATCAGGTAACCCTTGTCTCGTGCATCTTTGATGGTGGCTCCGAATCGCCAGCTAACCTTACTTGCTAATTCCTCACTCCAGTGCCACTCTCCGTCAGCAAGAGCTTCCAAAAGCAGTTCAACTTTGGTTTTGTTCAGACTTGGCATGACTTCTCCCTAAAATACAAAACTCCAGAAAACAACAGTTCAAACGAACTACCTTCTTCTGTTGATCAAAAGGTAGCGTATTCGATAGCTGGAAGCAAGGGTTAAATATGTCTGAACTTAGGTAATCAAAAGGAACGTTAGGGTAGGACGGCGCAACCATACTGATAGACTGTAAGTTGGATGGATATACAACTGACTGAAAGTCAATTCCAATCCCGATTCGGGACTGAAACAAATATGTCTGCACTTGCTTTGTGCAACCTGCCTTATTTCCATCTCCAATAAATCCCGATACCGGGACAATAATTTTCCTAAAACGATAATTTACCTCCTTTCAACAGGCTGTTGGTCGAGATGTTTCGGGGTATCTAGCGATCGCCCCTCTGCTTCGCGACGTGAATCGTGGCTGAGAAGCGATGTCCTACTTCCTGCACCAGGTCCTCAGTTGAATGCCAGTCACCATCTGATAAAACCTGCAACAACTTTTCGAGTGTCGTCATCACAAAATTCCTCCTTCAACTAGAATTCCCTAAACCTGCCCGCCAAACCAGCATAGACACTGATCCCACCATCCAAATTGACAAGGCTCATTTGTCATCACCGCTCTTCATCCCCTGAGATTGTGTCCGTAAAGTGTTGCATAAGTGGATCATGACATCGAAAATAGGAGGTGACAAGATAGTACACAGCTAAAGTGTCCGTATACTTTTATGAGTCGCAAAGGTCATTCCATTACCCTGTCTATTTCAGAGCAGGACAAGGCTCAATTAGAGCGCCTTGCCTTGGAGTTGGGCAAAACCTGGGGCGATCGCCCAAATATTTCCAAATTGATCGAAGCGATCGCTCGGCAGGAACTGGTGATCGCGCCCAACCATGATTGGCCAAAGGAGCGGGTCAATGCCTTGAATCGGGCGAGAACTGCATTAGTAGATGCGGGAGAGATTGAGATGGCAATCGCGATCGCCCAATTTTTGCTAGAACGCAGCGAACTGACTATTCCGCTCCGGCATGAACTGGAACAGTTTGTTGTCAGACCAATGTTGCCATGGCGCGTGGAAGTGCAACGATTCATCCGGCGGCAACAACCCTTTCAGTTGGCCTATCAGGATGCCGCAGAACGAGTCTGGCATTTCACCATTCGCTATGCCGAAATTGTCACCCATGAATCGCGGCAATACCTTGATTGTTGGTGTGAAGAAACCGAAGGCAATCGAGACTTACCAGCGCTGATGCATAATTGGTGTCTCCGCCTCGATCGAATTACTGACGCTGCCGTTTCGCCCCTTCCTGGGCAATGGCGACCCAGACTTGATACCATCACTGTCGAACTGCATCTGTTTCATGGACTGGCATTTGCCTATCAAAGTAAAACGGCGATCGATCAGGTGAACGAATGGGTAACCGATTTACCGCAAGTGCGGCGAGTGGTGCGGCAAGTTCCCTATACCTTCTGGTTGATTCGAGAAGTCTTACGTTACGGCAAAGACTGCGAAATCGTGTCACCGGAGGCTGTGCGCGATCGCTTGAAACAGGAGCTAGAACCGCTCTGTCAGCTGTATGGGTTGACGGGCGAGCGTGACCCCCATCAAACTCAATAATCACTTAAAGCGATTTTGACCAGAAACTCTAGTCGCTGGTTTCGACTGCGCTCACACAGCAATGTAAGATTGCAGCCAGATTAGGCGCGCCTGGGACTAAGCGATTTCCTGAGATCGCCTACCTGCATCCGACAATGGAGCGTGGCACTAATATGCAATGGGGGCAGTCACCCCTCTCTTGCTGTCACTGTGTGAGGTTATAGATCGCTCAACGCTCAACTTATATGGCCATCTGCGACTTTTGGTGGGTTACCTGGGCGAGAAGGATCAAGACAATTGGTGGTCAACCAGCTTCTTTTCTCCATCCAGCCGCAATTTTTTAGCCCCTATTTTTGCTAGAACAACCCGCTTGGCTCAAGACAACAGTGTTCGGGATACCGCTCGGCGGTTACATGATGAGCAGGTTGGAATTGGCAGCGTGTTTCATCTCTTTCGGTTGCCAGCGGATGTGGAACAGGATTTGCAGTATCTGGTGGTTGGCGATAATAGCTTACTGCATCACCCAGACTGGGCACTCTTTGGCTTAGAGATTAAAGCGGTTGTCGTTGAATGGAGGATTTTTGCTTCAACTTGGAGGCGGTGTGGAGCGGGTGAGTTGGAAGTATTCAGAAATAAAGGCGCTCTGTGATGTCCTCGATAAAGACAGGCGACGAGCGTTCCCGTCCGTCTATAGTGCATGGTTTTGGAACCAATTCATGGTTCCGATTGTGATGGGATCGAGGTGATTAAGCATGGCACGACTGCGGCAGGCAAGCAACGCTATTGCTGCCAAAATTCCGAATGCAGTCGGATTAGCTTTATTCGGGAGTACAGTTATCAAGGCTACCTACCGCATGTCAAACGGCAGATTAGTGATATGGCAATCAATGGCAGTGGCATTCGCGCCACAGCTCGTATGTTGGGAATTAGCCCAACCACGGTGATTGAGGAATTAAAAAAAAGAGCGGCACTTACAAGCGGTCAATCAAGCAGTTCTGGCCGAACTTGAACCCGATCAGGAGATCGTCTGGTTGTGCCGTGCAGACGCTTTAGAGCTTGAGGCAGAGATGGCTGAGATGTGGCGTATGTGCTGGCATCTCATGAAGAGAAAGCATTTCTGGAACTCAAGGGGTTGTTAAAACCCTATGGGATTATGCAGTGCTATACCGATGACTGGGGTGCTTACGAGTGCAGTGCTGGCTGCTATGTCGTCCGACCACAACCTAATCCACTCGGATTAAGCGGTTAGCCCTTAAACCCATTTGCTGCTCCAAGTCAATCTGGATGCATGATATTGTCCTTGGTTTGTTCATCAACCGCGGTGAATTTGGCTTGAGTGTTTGGCTCGATTCACAGGTCTAGTCCATTACCCGTAGCCGCAACTCACAAGCTGGGATTGAAGCGGCGACTAACCTCTGGGAAAACTGGGCAGATCGACAGCGGCCATTGAGGGAATCTTTTTGGGCTGGCGATCGGGGTACAGAATGGGCGAAGGCGAATGGCTGGATGCTACAGCTTCAGCGGGGGCAGTGGTGGCGATCGCGATGATCGCCGCTGCCCGACTGAACTCGTCACTGTGCAGGGTGAAGGATGGGAATGGATTCTGATCGGCAACAGGTGCTGTTTCTGGCGTGGGGTTCGCTGGTAAGGGATCAGCAATCACGAAAGATAGGGGGGTCTCAGCGAAGACGCGAGGTTCGGGTGCAGGCGATTGCGGGACGGTCGCGGCGGGGTCAGGTTGCAGGGCGATCGCCTGGGTCTCAATCACGGCTGCCGTGGCGGGGGCTTCAACTGCCAACTCGGGTTCGATCAAGCGGGCTAAATCGGCCCACAATCCGGCGGGTTGAGTTCCCGGTAGCGGGGTGGGGGTGGGATCTGGTTGGCCGACCGAGGCCGTCGGGAGCACCTCATTGGCGCTGGGAGGCTGCACGGCATCGACTTCTCCTGCTTCGATGAATGCGCCTAAGTCGAAGATTGCCGCCTGTTCGGGAGCGGGTTGCGCAACAGGGGGAACGGATTGGGAGGGGAACAGAAACTCCAAAATGTTCTGACTGGCGGCATCCAGCGGGGGAGGAGGGGAGGGAGTCGGAGGGGCGATCGGGGGTTCTACCGGCATCATCACAACATCCTCGACCGCTTCTGTAGCTGGCGTTCCAGCGGCGAGCGGTGGACGGGCGAGTTTTGCCAGCAAGTTGGGTAAGCCTCCGGTAGATTTGGCATGAGTGGCTGGAACAGGCGTTAGGCGCGGCGCAGTAGACCAGGGTTGGACGGGCTTTGCTTTGGGAATGAAGGCCGCTGCATTGGTTGCGGCGCTGTCGGTTTCGGGAGTAGCGATCGTGGGTGCTTCTGTGTCGTGAGCAGTCGCGATCGCAGTCGTCTCAATACTTTTCTCTAATGCTGCTTTAAATTGTAAGGTTTGTTGCTGTTGCCGATGTAAGCGCATCCGCAAATCTTGACAGGTGTTTTCGGCTTGCGACACCAGTTGCAGTTGTTCATCGTAGCGTTGCTGGCTGAGGGCACAATCCCGCTCTAACTGGGCAATTCGTTGCTGGCTGGTATCCAATTGTCCCGTTAGCGCTTGCAATGCTGATTCTTTTTGCGACAGCGTTGATTGCTGGGTTTCTAAAGCTTGTTGTGCGGTTTGCAAGGATTGATTCAAGGATTGAATTTGCTCGTTCAAGCCTTGAATTTGCTCGTTGAGTGCCTGAATTTGGCTTTCCGCCTGATGCAAAGCTGCCGGGGCGGGTGCGTCTACTGTGGCCTCAGCCTGTTTACAGTAGAATCGTGCCATTTCCAGTTGCAATTCAATTTGCGCCTGCGATAAGTCTGCTTCGAGTTGGGCAAGTTGCGATCGCAGGGTGGCATTTTCCTGTTCCAATTGCTGTAGCACCGGAGGATGCTCGGCTGGCTGTAAGCTGCCATCGGGATCAAACAGATTGGCTGTGCCCATTAATGGTGCCGCATGACGATGAAACTGGATGGGTAACGCATCCACATCTAACGCCCCTGGAAAATTGACCGTCTCCCAATCACTGCTATCGGGTTCCTGGCGATCGCCCCCAGGGGTGAGCGGTGGCAACGCAGACGAAGCATCATCAGGCAGGTAAGAAGAGGGATTCATAGCGTCACTCATAGCAGTGGAATTCTGGACAACGGAAGGGCGATGGAGCGCTTTGGTGAGAAAGCGATAGCAGAGATCAAGTGCTGATTCACTGGAGCCATACTATGTCGGGCTACGGCGATTATCCAGCAGGGGGATGCGATGCTCATGATATACGCGGTTTGCCAAACTGCACGGGATTTTCAAAATTATTTTGCCGCATGCAGAACTCTACTCCACCCAGATGGTGAACTTTCCAAAGTAGTATCACAAAAAGCCAAATTTTGCTGCTTTGTTTGAATTCAATGATCGGGTCTATTTCGTGGCCACGATCGCTAGGTTCCAGGCCATGCGTTTCATACCGGGGAGGTATTTGAGCAGGCGATCGAGTTTTTCCAAGCGGCGATAGGTGGGGCGCAGGCGATCGTGTTCCAGGATAATTTTTTTCCAGTAGCGTTCTTCGTTGGGATTGACGCGCTCAATCAGGTAAAAACTCAGAAAGATCCAGAGAGTGGCAATCCAGAAGGTGTCGTACTGCGTTTGGGCGAAACGCGATCGCACAAAGTTGACGATATTAATGTCTAAGGGCGTTTCGTCGTCGGTGCGGACTTCGATCGCCATCCGACGATAGACGTTGATCACCGGATTGTGTTTGAGCGGATCCCAAAAGCACATCTGTCCCCCCGGTTTCAACACGCGATAGATTTCTTGAATCGTGATTTCGGGATGGGGGATGTGATGCAGCAGGTTGGACGCATAGACAATATCAAAGGTGTTGTCGGGATAGTCGATGTCCATCGCGTTGATGACTTTGCCCTCGACCTGCACTCCGTTTTTTTCGGCCAGCTTCAGCGCTACATCTACCATGCCGGGAGAATAATCGGAGGCGACGCACTTGGCACCCTGCATGGCAAAGTAGACGCTATTTTCGCCCGCGCCACACCCCAGATCCAGCAGGAGTTTGCCCTGGACATCCCCTAATTGTTTGAGAATGAACCGATTTTCGGGAGCGGTGCAGGCTTCAAAGTAATCGGCGACCCGGATACCATCGACATCAATGATCGAGGCCCAGCGATCGTGAAACTCCTGTTCTTTCCGTAAAATCTCGTTCTGCATGGGGATGTCTAAATTTACGCCTAGTCACCCCGCATCATACCCTACGCCGTCAGCGTTATTCTCACGGGTCAGATCGTTTGAATGAGACTTTAACTGAATGCTAACTTAGTGACATGTTGCAAGGAATGAGGCAGATGGGAACACAGGATCTGATCCTTCAAAACATCGAGCATCTTTCAGCGGGACGCCAACAAGCAGTGTTGGATTTCATTTTATTTTTACGTCATCAGCAGGACGTGGAGGCGCTTGAAGATGCTGAAGATGTGGCGGATGCCCATGCGGCTTTGGCTGAACCTGGATATATTTCTTTGGCTGAGGTCAAACGAGAATTAGGGTTGCGCTAAATGGCTTATGAGGTTGGTTTCAAACCTGCGGCTTTACGGCAACTGCGAAAATTAGAAGCAGCGGTACAAAGCACAATTTTGGCTGATATTGAATTACTGGCTGAGAATCCGCGTCCAGATGGGTGCAAAAAACTCAAAGGTGAAACGGATTTGTACCGGATTCGGGTGGCTAGTCAATATCGTGTGGTTGACGAAATTCAGGATCAGCAATTGCTCGTCACTGTGGTGAAGGTGGGGCATCGGCGTGAGGTTTACCGCTGATGTCATCTAGCGCATTGGAGTTTGCGGGAACGATGGGTTAGGCTAGCGCCAGCGTTCAGTCGATAGCCATGTTCATTTCCTTGATTGCAGATTATGGGACGGGCGATCCGGCGTTTGCTGAAGTGAAGCAACGGCTGTTGATGGCGATCCCCCAGGCCCAAATTCATGAGTTATCAGTGCCTTCTTTCAGTACCCTGGCAACAGGCTTCTGGGTGGCGCAACTGGGCTTCAATCCGGGGCCGCGCGATCGCCTGATCTATCACAACTGCGCCCCTCGCAAAGACGATCCGGAAGCCCGTCAGGACAACGAAGGGGAGGGGTTGACCTATGCTCTGTTGCCGAATGGGGTGACGGTGGTGGGGGTGAATGCGGGGTTCACGATCTCCTTTATTAAGCAGGCGGCGACGGCGCTCCGGACGGTGAATGTGGCGCGCGGCGGTTCGCAGTTTCGCTCGCGGGATGTGTTTCCCCCGGCGGCAGCGGCGATCGCGCAGGGGGATTTGAGTGTGCTGGGGGAGGCGATCAATCCGGCCCAAATTCCCGACCCACCGCTGGATCGAATTGCCTGGATTGATGGCTATGGCAACATCAAAACCACGATTCCAGCGGCTCAGGTGAACCTCGAACCCCAAAGCAAAATTGTGATTCGGATTGGGGATGTGGTGAGTGATGCGATTTATTCTGACGGCAGTTTTAAAGTGCCGGAAGGAACGCTGGCCTTCGCACCAGGGAGTTCGGGCTGGGTGGGGCGAGATGGTCAATCGCTGCGCTGGATGGAGTTATTTTTGCGGGGCGGCAATGCCTGGGAACGCTTTGGTCGCCCCAAAGTGAATCAACAAGTCACGCAATTAGGGTAAGTCGCAACGGATGGACAATCGGGTTTTGGTGAAGTGGGCAGTCAACGGCGTGGGGATGGGGATTTTAGCGATCCCGTTGCTGGTGTTTGGCGGGTTGGTCGGGCAACGTCCACCCCAAACCAACTTGACCCAACCGCTGTTTCAAGGCATCAATTATCAACGGGAATTTCGGGCCAGTCCGCGACCCCTCATGCTGCATATTGTCAGCATTGATTTGACGGCTCCGGGGGTGCGGCTAATGGTCACACCGGGGCAGCAGCAGTCAATTGAGTCGGAAACCAATGCCCGGACGACTTCGGAGTTTTTGCAAGAATTCGATTTGCAATTGGCGGTGAATGCCAGCTTCTTTCATCCCTTTCGCGAGGTGTCGCCCTGGGACTATTACCCCCGCAGCGGCGATCGCGTGGGAGCCGTGGGGCAGGCGATCGCGAATGGCGTGGAATATTCCTATCCTTTAGAATCCTGGTCTGTGTTGTGTGTGGCAGCGGATCAGCAGGTGCAGATCTTACGAGCGGATCGCTGTCCTCCCGGTACGATGCAGGCGGTAGCGGGTAGCAGTGTATTGGTGCAGCATGGCAAGCCCGTTGCCGCCCCAGCAGGGTCAGCTGATAGTGATGGGAATTATTCGCGGACGGCAGTGGCAGTTGATCGCACGGGGAAGCGGTTGTGGATCATTGCCGTGGATGACAAGCAGTGGTTTTACAGTGAAGGGGTGACCCTGGCGGAATTGGCAGAGATCGCGATCGCGCAGGGGGCAGACAGCGCCTTGAACCTGGATGGGGGTGGCTCAACGACGCTAGTGGCGGCAAGTGGAAAGGAGTTCCGCCTGTTAAATGCGCCTGTGCATACCAAAATTCCGATGCGAGAACGGTCTGTGGCGAATCATTTGGGGGTTTATGCCCGTCCGCTGCCGGGATTGACGCGCAATAAGGAGCGGTAGTAGAAGCTGTAAGTATCGAATAAAGCTCCGACTAGCGTAAAGACGAGAGAGATGACCACGGCCCCACCAATCGCATCCCCGTTGCCAAAAGTACCCAAAAATTGCAGCACTTGGTTGGTCACAATTTGGCTCACGGTGGCGAAACCGGGAACATAAGCAACCAGTGCTAAGACCACCACAATCCCACCCATGATGAGCAATGGCAAGACAAAGCTCATGAGGCTTGCAACGATGAGGGATTGAACAAATGCTTTGGAACGCATGACTTGACCAACTTGGGTGAACTGACCTGAAAGCTGAAATAACGCTTTACTAAGGGTCAAACCGGGAAAAGCAAAATTAAAAGAGGGGGTGGACAACACCTTGGAAAATGTAAATGTGCCGGCAGTGAGACGAGCCACTGGAGCGGGAGAAATAACTAACTGCTATTACAGTACCCAGCGATCGCCTTTAGCACTCGAAATTAACGTAAATCTTAAAATAGCCTTAAGAATCTTGGTGAAGCGATCGCGACAGTTGATCAAACCCCAACCGATCTTCCATCCCCTCACTGCCAACTTCGGCTATTCTGGCAAAAGATTTTGTAGCTTGAGGGCTGTGTGAGCGAATCCAAATCCTTGATGGGTCTCGGACGGTGGGCAGGGCGATTGTTCTCTGCTGTGTTGTTGGGGGGGCAAGTGATGATGCATCTGCTCACCCGCAAAATCCATCGCCGCAACACTTTAGAACAGATGGCTCTGGTGGGGCCAGCCTCTTTAGTCATCGCCTTGGTCACGGCGGCGTTTGTGGGCATGGTGTTTACCATCCAGGTGGCACGAGAATTTATCACCCTGGGGGCAGGGAGTGCGGTGGGCGGTGTACTGGCGTTGGCACTGGGGCGGGAGTTAGCCCCCGTGTTAACCGCAGTGGTGCTGGCGGGGCGCGTGGGATCTGCGTTTGCGGCGGAGTTGGGGACGATGCAAGTGACGGAGCAAATTGATGCCCTCTATGTCCTGAAAACCGACCCAATCGACTACCTGGTCATTCCCCGCGTGATTGCCTGCTGCCTAATGCTGCCCGTCTTAACGGTGCTGTCTTTCCTGACGGGATTGGGCGGCGGCTTGCTGATTGCCACGTCCCTCTACGGCATTTCGCAAAGTGTATTTCTCGATTCCGTCCAAAATTTTCTCGGTTTGTGGGATTTATTCAGTGCTCCCATTAAAGGCTTCTTCTTTGGTGCCCTGATTGCCGTGATTGGTACGAGCTGGGGCTTAACCACTACGGGCGGTGCTAAAGGGGTGGGGCAATCGACCACGACCGCTGTTGTCACCTCGCTGCTGGCCATCTTCATCAGCAACTTCTTTCTCTCCTGGATTATGTTCCAGGGGACGGGGAGTGCGGTGATTCCGGGAGGGTAGGGAGAGGGAGGTGAGGGAGGTGACGGAGGTGAGGAGCGCCTTTGGTGCCTATCTTAAAGATTGATAGAGAATACGTAGAGACGCGCCGCTGGCAAGTCTCCCAGGGGATTAGGGCAAACATAGGTAGGCTGCGGGTGGCGTAATTAATTGGGCGATCGCCCCTCCTCTGATCACCGATTTCTGGCGAGACGTGCTAACGGCGTGTCGCTACGAACGAATCTCCGGCGAGACG
>JAIXVO010000081.1 GCA_027482985.1 Cyanobacteriota bacterium | reverse complement strand
GGCGGGCAACTGGCTGTGGTATCAGACGTTTGAGGGCAAACGCTAGGGGCGTTTCTCTGGGCTGAGGGGGCTTGGCTTGGTCATGGTGGCACTGATCCGATGGGTCACTTGTGCTGGCCAATGGCTAAGTTGATCCTGCGATCGCAAAAATGCCCTGGGCTCTGCTACTATGGAAAACTGCAATTGCAGCACGGGCGATTAGCTCAGTTGGTAGAGCGCCTGCCTTACAAGCAGGATGTCACTGGTTCGAGTCCAGTATCGCCCATAGGTTTCAGCCATCGGCAAAAAGTATGAACTACCTTTTGCGGCGGTTGATTCGAGACCGCCGGGACAACCCTTTTCAAACAACCTCTTACCCGAGTTGGAAGCGGTTTATCGCCGTCTTCAGATGCCTGATTATGGAGACGACCCAGAAAAAGAGGACTTGATATACTTCGAGCACGGCGCGATTCGACAATGAACGGTTCGGTACCCCAAATTCTTACTATGGATGAGCGCAGGCTAGCAGAACAATTTGCGCAGACCGGCAACCTGATGGATCTATGCGCTAACGAAGACTGGCTGAAGGAATGGGCGCAGGTTGAAGCGGATTGTGGTGGCCGCGTCGAGGCTGGTTTGGCCCTGCGAGACTACGCTACTCGCTTGAGCGCTCCCACCATAGAGCAACTTCAGACGGTTAAGCTGCAATCCATCCTATTTACAGAACTCCGCGCCTGGATGGAATCGTGGCAACTGGGCTTGAGTTTTGAGGCCACTTACACAGAAGCTCGTCGGCTCATTCGCTACCGTCTTCAGCACCTCAGCCCAGAGCAACAAATCTGGGTCAGAAGGCTGCTTGCTGATCCAGATCGAGACCTGGCCTCCGATCAACAACCCGTGCGCTCCCAGGCGATCGCGGTATTGAGTAACCTGTTAACCCAAGAAGACTGGCAAAACCTGGCTAAGAGGGTGTTTGAAAAGTCAAAGAGCGTCTCAGGTGATACCCAGGTCGTAGGCTAATGCACTCAAAACTCAGCGTTTTGCTGTCTCTTGGCGGCAAACTATACCTGGGACAACCCTTTTCAAACACCCTCTAAGAGTGTTCCAACTAAATACTTATCCAGAGTCTCACCGCGACCGGCCCAACGGGCCGAGTTCGCGCCCTGGAAATGGATGCTTTTTTAGTTGAGATACTCTAATACAGCGGCGCAAGAGATGGCTGTTGGGGTATCGATCACGCTTGACCTATTCATGCAACAAAGTCGAAACCGATAGCAAACTCTGCCCTAGGCAGGCTGTTTCTGGTTCGACAGCCAGGCTCGGATGGAGCGACCCATCCAGGGTGAAAGCGCCATCAACACCAACCCAAAGGGCATTAAAGCCCCGTGGGTCAAATCGTAGTCGGCCCAAATCTGCGCCCAGGAATAGGCCAACACCCACCGCCCCAGTCCCACCTCAAAGGCCAGGGTCAGACTCGCCCACAGCAGGCCAATGCCCAGCCCTTGCCGTGGCGAGGCCCGCAGCCAGGGTACAAACACCGTGGCAATAGACAAAATGATGATTGACCCGATCGCAAAGGAAACTCGATGGGCCACCTCATCTCCCAGGGCGGGCACCAGCCAGAGAATGCGCGCCGTTCCATTGAGGCTTTCGGCCAGGATAAAGACCAGCCAGACAACAATGCTTTTGATCACCACCATGGGGAACCTCCCAGCGATCGCCTTATACCAAATCCCGCTTGGCATTCGCCCGATTCAATCGGGCGAATGCCATCAAGCCGTTGGCTTGGCTGCGTCTACGCCCCTAGGGTTTGGCCGATTGGGAATCGGGACTGTGGGACTCGGATTTGGTATTGAGTAGGATTACTTATGATCCTACTGCGGCCCCATGGGTGTTGGCGGGAAAGCGCGCAAAACTTAAACGACCTCTAGCCATACCTCCCCTAGGACTTCTGAGCGAAAATCTCACCGGTAAGTAGGTAGGTCTAATGAATTGTAAAAAGGAGTTTGGGGGCTGCGCCCCCAGGCAGGGGGCGCAGCCCCCTCCACCCCCACCAGCATCTACAGTTTAATTGCGCCCAGCTACTTACCAGAGAACGTTGCTTCCTCATAAAGGGCGCAAGGCTTGCGCCCCTACAGCTATAGGGTGGGCACTGCCCACCATTTGAGAAACTATCCAAGGGCGCAGACCCTGCGCCCCTACTGGGGGTGGCTTCTTTGCCAGAAATCAACTAAATCCATAGCCATATCCATCAAGACTTTATCCTGATTCGTGAGCCCTAGGTAGAAACTTAGTGTAAGTCGTCAGACCCTACCATGACGCATCTTGCCGTAGCATTTACTGACAAACCTAGCCATGACTCACCCTCAATCGCGCCATCGCAACCGATCTAAGCGGCGGAGCATTTTTTGCCCCACCCATGCCACTTACCTCGACAGTGTTAGTCAAAAGTACCCGCTCTTTGCCACTAAGCCCGAGCACCTGCAACAGAGCGGGCTCAGCCGCAGGGCCGCCCTCACCCTGGTAGCCAGCCTCGGCGCGGTTCCCCTCCAGGGGCAATGGCTAGAGGCTTTTTGGTGCGATCGCTGTCAAGAGACCCAGTGGTACCACGTGCGCAAAACCGCCGCCAACCAGTACAGCCTCGATCCGGTGCCCCAGGCGCTCTGGCTACAGGTGGCTG
>JAIXVO010000450.1 GCA_027482985.1 Cyanobacteriota bacterium | reverse complement strand
TAAAGGTATCCGTCCCGTTGTAATTGGCGGTGGGGGTGTAGTTAAAGGTGCCATTCGGATTCAACGACAGCGACCCATTGCTGGGGCCATTCACCAAGCTGACGGTCAGCGGCACATTGTTATCCGGGTCGCTGTCATTCAGGGTGACATTGCCCGCCAGCAGGGTGTCTTCGTTGATGCCAAAGCTGTCATTGGCGGCGATCGGGGGCAAATTGGCACTGCTGTAGACGAACACATCGAATCTGCCGTTGGTATCCGTCGTGACCAGATTCGAGGCGGCGCTGCTAAAGACGATCGCCGTCCCGAAGCGGTTCATCCCGCCAAAATCGGAGACCCCATTGCCACTACTCGTCCCGGCCAAATTTTGGCTGACCAGCGTCGTGGTGCCCACTTGACGATCGCGCAGAAACACATCCCGCGCCCCGTTGGTGTCGTTTGGCACCAGGTTGGAGGCGGCACTGGTAAACACCACGTAGCGACCATCCGTGCTAATTGCGGGCAGCATGTCAGACTGGCTATCCGACGCATCATTCCCCGGCACGTTCGCGATCGTCCCGCTGATTAATTCCGTCGTGCCCGTCAGTAAATTGCGGACGAACACATCTCGCACCCCGTTGGTGTCATTTGGCACCAAATTGTCGGAGGCATTGGTAAAGACGGCGAAGCGCCCATCGCCCGAAATGGTGACGTAGGCGGTGCCTTCCCAGGGATTCGCTTGAGTCCCGCTGGAACTGACGCTGACGAGTTGGGTGGTATTGGCCACCAGATCGCGGACAAACGCATGACGGGCCCCATTCGCGCCGCTGACCAAATTGGTGGCATTGCTCACAAAGGTGACATAGCGCCCATCGTCGCTGATCGAGGCATTGGACGCTCCCTGATTCCCGGTGCCCGTATTGGTGCTATTCACGGAAACCAGTTGAGTCGTGTTGTTGACCAGATCCCGCACAAAAATATCATCCCCGCCATTAGTATCGCTGCCGCCGCCCAGATTGGTCGCTTCACTTTGAAAGACAACATAGCGCCCATCCCCACTCAGGAGGGCTGGCACATTGACGGCTGAGTTCCCATTCCCCGCTTGCCCGCCATTATTCACACTCACCCGCCGAATGCTGCCACTGGTGGCACTGGTGCTCCACTCATACACAAAGACCTGATGGTTATAGTTCCCGTCACGGAGCAAATTCCCGAACGACACAAAGGAGACGCGGGTCCCATCCCGGCTAATGGAAGGGCCATAAGCATCCCCTTCCCCCGCTTGACCGCCATTCCCTCGACTGATCAGCGTGGTCTGCCGCGTCACCCGATCCCATAAAAAGACATCTTGAGTGCTGCCATTGGCATCCGTTGCCACCAGATCAGCCGCACTACTGGTAAACGCCACATAGCGCCCATCCCCACTCACCACTGGGTTAAACGATCGCCCATTGGCCGCCGTCGTCGTATTGTTATTGCCGCTGCCTGCATTGTATTGGGCACTCACGAGGGTGGTGGTATTGGCGGTGCGATCGTAGAGGTAAATATCTTCCTGCGTGTTGGCATCACTGCCCGTCAGGTTGGTCGCCAGGGTGGTAAACACGACATAGCGCCCGTCATCACTCACGGTCTGCCGACTGGTATTGACGGCGTTGGTGGTCCAACTGCCGACACTAGTATTGACCGCCCAGGAGTCGTTGTTGCCTTGAGTGCTGCCATTCACCGACACCAGTTGGGTCGGCAACACGAATTGGTACCGATTCAAGGTGTCCGGCGGCAGCACCAGGGAGGCGGCGATCGCCCCCGTATTCACCTCCAGCACCCAATCTCCGCCTAAGGCCGCACTGCCCGTCAAATTGGTGGAGGCGGCAAGATCGGCTCCCGTCAGTTGGGCCAGTTGTTGAATGAAGGCCGTTCCGACGGCCCCCGCCCCAACATCACACCCATACAGCAGGATGTCGGCATCGGGCGTGAGCGCCGCCCCCCAACTCTGGAACTGCGCCGCATACTGATTCAAGTTGGCCGCGTTCAGAAACGTTGATCCCAGTTGCAACTGCCCCGCCTGCCCGTGGGAGATTACATGGACACTGCTCAGACCGTTATAGTGCAGCAGGGTTTGCGTAATCTGACTGACCGCATCTTCCAGCGGATTCAGCACCACCACGTCCGTATTCGGCGCGATCGCCGCCACCAACTGTTGATAGTCCGCCACCGCCGTATCAATAAACGCGATCGCTGTAACCTGACTGGAACGACTAGGAAGCGGCGCGAGCGGCGCTGACAACAAGGGAACGGGACCCATCCCGCTCGCAGCAGGCAAGGGCGAGGACAGGGAGTCAGACGTGAGACCAAGGGACAAAGGGATAGACGACCAGGAAGCTTCCACAGATATTTCCTCTGAAATGGTAGATGACCCAACCAGGGTCAAAGTGATGCAGCACATACCTGGAGTCGGTGCAATCTGGGCGATCCAGCCGGACTCTCAGATCTAAAGTGCCCGGACGCATTTGTAAAGAAACAATTCCAGCCCTTCGGAAATTACGTAATTTCCGAAGGGCTGGAGCCAGTACGGGCGTAGATTTACGGGAGCCAGGAGCCGTGTTAACCGCAGGCAATGGGGTCGCGATCAATCAGCAAGCTGACAGTACTGGCACAGCGCGATCGCAACTCCGCCACGGGGGGGAGGATGGGCTCAACTGTCGGCGGAAACTTCAACAACAGTTGCCAGCGATAGCGCCCCGCCACCCGCAAAATCGGAGCCGGAGCGGGACCTAAGCGTTCCACAGGGGGGGGCAGCACCGTCGCCAGGTAAGCCGCAATCCCTTCCGCCGCCTGTTGTACGGCTACCGGATGCACACTGGCTAACCGGAACAGGATTAAACTGCCGTGGGGCGGGTAGTTCAGTGCGGCGCGTTGAGCTAATTCGGTGGCGACAAAGGCGGCATAATCCTGGCGTTGCACTGCCTGAATCACGGGATCTTCCGGCGAGTAGGTTTGCAAAATCACCTGGCCGGGGCGATCGCCCCGGCCACACCGCCCCGCCACCTGGGTTAACACCTGAAACGTGCGCTCACTGGCACTATAATCCGCCAGATGCAGCAACCCATCCGCCGCCACAATCCCCACCAACGTCACCTGGGGCAAATCGATGCCCTTCGTCAGCATTTGGGTGCCTATCAGGACCTGCGCTTCCCCTGCTGCAAAGCGACCCAGCAACGCCCGATGCGCCCCCTTCGTGCGCGTCGTATCACTATCAAACCGCAGCGATCGCAAATCTGGGAAGAGATTCTCTAACTCCTGCATCACCCGTTGCGTCCCACTGCCAAAGTGTTTGAAATAGGGCGACTCGCAGGCGGGACAGTGGGGCGGCTGCGGTTGCAAGAAGTTGCAGTAGTGACAGCGTAACAGCGGCACCGCATCCGCCTGGGGCTGGTGATAGGTCAAGGACACATCGCAATGGGGACAGGTCACTACATAGCCACAACTGCGACAGGACACAAACGTACTGTGCCCCCGGCGCGGCACAAACAAAATCGCCTGTTCCCCAGTCTGGGACAAGCTAGCCAACGCCGCCTGTAAGGACCGACTCAACAGCGATCGATTCCCCTGGTGCAACTCCTGGCGCATATCGACTACGGCGATCGCGGGCATGGGTTGGGACTGGACGCGGGTGGGGAGGGAGAGGTAATGGGTAATGGGTAATGGGTAATGGGTAATGGGTGATGGGTAATGGGTGATGGGTAATGGGTAATGGGTAATGCCTAACTCCTGACTCCTGACTACGTTCGGCTGAACGCTCACGTCGAAGCGTGACTCCTGACTCCTTTCTCCCTCACCTCCCTCACCTCCCTCACCTCCCCGACTCCGCACCCAACTCTCCAACGACGGCGTGGCCGACCCCAGCACGAGGGGACAGCCTGCCAGTTGGGCGCGCCAGCGGGCGACGGTGCGAGCATGATAGCAGGGGGCAGGTTGTTCCTGTTTGAAGCTGGTGTCGTGTTCTTCATCCAACACGATGAGGCCGAGGTGGGGGAAGGGGGCAAAGATGGCCGATCGCGTGCCAATGACGACTTGGGGGGTGGCTTGTAACAGTTGCCGCCAGGTGTCGTAGCGTTCGCCGTCGGAGAGGGCGCTGTGGTAGACCCGCACGCGATCGCCAAACCGCGCCCGGAAGCGATCGGTGAGTTGGGGGGTGAGGCCAATTTCGGGGACTAACACCAGTGCCGATTGCCCTTGTTGCAAGCGGGGGGCGATCGCTTGCAGGTAGACCTCGGTTTTGCCAGAACCAGTCACGCCATGGAGCAGCACTTCGGCAAACCCGGTTACGCTCTGTAAGGTGGTGACCGCATGGGCTTGATCGGCGGTCAGGGGTTTGGCGGTATCGGTACCCACGGGCGTTAATAGTTCGGCGCGTAAGACTTCGCGCGGTTGCATCACCAGATAGCCCTTTTGCTCCAGGGTTTTCAGGGTAGTGGTACTGGTTTGCCCCTGTTGCAATAAGTCTGTCAGCCAGAGTTCGCCGCCCTGCCGCCGCAGGAGTGCCACGATCGCTTCCTGGCGGGGGGTCAGCGGGGTAGCGGTGTGGGTTTGGGTGGTCAGGGTGACGGCCTGCCGTTGTTTGGGGCGCACGGGGTTGGGCGGCTCCAGATATTGTTCCACCCAGCCTGCCTGCACCAATTCCTGCACCCCCCGCGTTGCCCCCTGCACCTGCCGTTGCACATATTGCCAGCTATAGTCGCCCGCCTTACTGGCTTGCAGTACTGCTAAAACGGCTTGGGCGCGACTGGACAAATTCAGGCTTGCCGCTGGCGGTACCGCCTGGCGCAACCGCACTCGCCGCTGCGATCGCGCTAATAACCCGCTGGGCAACGCGACCCGAATCACCGCAATCAGGGGCGTTTGATAGTAGGTGGCGACCTGCTGCAACAACGTCCAATAGGTCGCGGGAAAAAAGCTGCGTTGAATCACGGCTTCCACGGGGCGCACCTGCGCCGCAGTCACCTCTGGCGGCAGGCGATCGACGGGCTGGATCACCACGCCCCCCACCTGCTGTGCCCCAAACGGCACACTCACAATATCCCCCGCCGCCACGGACAGCCCTGCCGGAACCCCGTAGGTGAAAACACCCTGGGCACCGGGACAGTCCACCAGCACTTCCACCCAACCCCCGGCGATCGCCGCTGGCGGGAGGGTAGGCATGGGGCTAGTCGATGTCCCTAACTCGTCTGGCTCCAGCAACATGGCCTCGATCAACCTGCAAATAAAATGTTCAGCCTGGCTTCAACGGCACCCTGATAGACAGAATACACGGAAACGATTAGTTTGTCTGCCCCAATTCAGCAGTCTGTTCATTCTAATGAACGGTCAACCTGGTGGGTGATCGGGTTCGTCATCCGGCGCGTGACCGTAGGTGGAATCGTCATCCGGCGGCGCGATCGCAGGTTTCAATACAGTTGGGATGCGGCTCAGAATCTGACTGGCAATTTGCTCGGGTGTCGCTCCCCCGCCCGCCGAGATGTGCAGATCAGCTTGAGCGTAAAGCGATCGCCGTTGTGCCAGTAAGGTCTCTAAGCGATCGGCTAAATTCCCATCTTGCAGTAAGGGGCGCGTGGTGTCGGATTGGAGTCGGGTACAGAGTTCGGCTACGGGCACATCCAGCCACACGATCAGACCTTGCCGCAGATAGCTCCAGTTCATTTGGCGGGTAATGATGCCGCCCCCAGTGGCGATCGCCAAGCGGGTATAGGGCGATAGTTCGGCGAGCACCTGGGTTTCCAGATCGCGGAAGCCGGCTTCCCCCAATTCGGCAAACAGCGCACTGATGGCCTGTCCGGTTAACTGTTCAATCATGGCATCGGTATCAAAGAAGCGATAGCCTAACTGGGGGGCTAACACTTGCCCGACAGCGGTTTTGCCCACTCCCATGAGGCCAATTAGATACACATTCAAGCCCTTTAGTTGGGCGTTCAAATCGGTGGTCACAGCCGCATTCATCCTGCTTCATCACGGTCAATCAGCGATCCAGCATAGGCGATCGCGGCACCTCACAGGTGTTGTTTTTTTGATAAGGCCAGATGGAATTGTCCTAATCCGGGGAGCAGAGTCGGTACCATGAGGAACAGGACACTTTGCAGACGAGATCATGGGCAACACATTTGGGCATTTGTTTCGCATTACCACCTTTGGCGAGTCGCATGGCGGCGGGGTGGGCGTGGTGATTGATGGGTGTCCGCCGCGCCTGGAAATTTCAGCGGCTGAGATTCAGGTGGAACTCGATCGCCGCCGACCGGGGCAGAGCAAAATCACCACACCGCGTAAAGAAGCGGATCAGTGCGAGATTCTTTCGGGCGTGTTTGAAGGCCAGACGCTGGGCACCCCGATCGCGATTTTGGTGCGCAACCAGGATCAACGATCGCAGGATTATGACGAAATGGCGGTGAAATATCGCCCTTCCCATGCGGATGCTACCTACGACGCGAAGTATGGCATTCGCAATTACCAGGGCGGTGGCCGCTCGTCGGCGCGGGAAACCATTGGCCGGGTAGCAGCGGGGGCGATCGCCAAAAAAATTCTGCACCAAATCGCGGGGGTCGAAATTGTCGGCTATGTCACCCGGATTAAAGATCTCGAAGGCCAGGTTGATCCTGCGACGGTGACGCTAGCCCAGGTGGAAAGCAACATTGTCCGCTGCCCGGATGCCGCCGCTGCCGAACGGATGGTGGATCTGGTGGAACAGTATCGAGATCAGG
>JAIXVO010000325.1 GCA_027482985.1 Cyanobacteriota bacterium | reverse complement strand
GGCTGAGCTGGTATCGTAGGCTGGTATAGCCAGCGCCATATAGAAAACTAGACGCTATGGATATCAAAGAGCTACTGACCGGCTTCGCCCAAATTACCCTCTTTGCCCTCATGCTTTCCATGGGGATGAATCTGCGGTTTGCGGGCATCGTTGAGCTGTGGCGGCGGCCTTCGCTGCTGCTGCGATGCTTTGGGGCCGCCTTCATCGTGGTGCCCTTGGCAGCCATGGCGATTATTCATCTGCTGCCCCTGTCCGTTGAGGTGCGGGCTGGCATCGCCGCCATGGCGATCGCACCGGGGGCACCTACGGTCTACCTCAAAATGCTCAAAGGCGATGGCGATCGCGACCTGGCCGGAAGTTTTCAGGCCACCATGGCGCTGCTGTCGGTGGTGTTAATCCCGCTGTGGCTGGTGTTTTTTGCCATCCTGTACTCAGACAGTGCCACGGTGCCGATGGCACAACTGTTTAAGCAGGTCATGGTCGTGCAGCTGGTGCCGATGCTCTGCGGAGCCGCCCTCAGCCAATGGCTACCTGGCCTGGCAGAGGAGCTCAATCAGCCCCTTCACCAGATTAGCCAGGCCATGCTGGTCGGCGTGCTGGTGTTGGTGCTGGCCATTGGCCTAGACCTGGTGTTAAAGGCGGGGGTGCTGCCGGTACTGGCCGTAGTGCTGATGGCAGCCGTAGCCTTGCTGAGCGGGCATTGGTTGGGTGGGCCCGGCCCGGTTCAGCGTCAGACGATCGCGATCGCCAACGCCACCCGCAACGCCGGCTTAGCCATTGTGCTGATTACCCTCAACTTTCCCAACGTCAAACATGAGATTCTCACCACCGTCGCCGCCTACGCCGTGATTTCTGGCGTGGCTGGCAAGGTGTACGCTCACCTTTACAAAAAACAGCTAGCCAAGGAGAGGGTGATCGCCCCAGCGCCGTAATCCTCTCCTCACCTACCGGCATTGCCCCACTCCGTTGCAAAGGGATAGCCTGAGACGCTCCTTGGCTTTTCCAACAACCTCTTGGTGGGCAGAGAACCTGGACTCTAGAACGCTTGAATTGAGTTATGAAACAGGATTTTTATTAAGATAATTGACTTAAATTAAAAATCCATCGTTCTATGACAAGCCCTAAATCTTTCTATTTCAAATCCTAAGAAGATGTGCTAGAAAAGATGACTGGGCATCTAGCGAGTTCATTAATCAATTTTACGGAGCCATTGATGATTGTATTCATGCTGAAGAAACTGCCAACGGTCTTGACCAGTGCTGTTCTATTGAGTGCGGGTGTAGCCTACGGTGCTACACCCGTGCAACCCTCTACCGGGACTGAGGGAGCTAGCCGACTGGCCCAAGCCACCTGCGTTACCGAGGTAGATGAGTACCCCACCGCTGACGCTGACGTAGATTACGTGACCGAAGCAACCACCTGCTTTACCGAGAACGACGGCATCACCATTGGGGGTGAAGTCTTTGCCATAGAATACGACAGCTCAGTTGGATATTATTACGTTGTGTACGACGGTGTCCGTTGGTATTTCGTGGAATGGGACGGCGTGATTCTGCTCACCGATGGTGATAATTACGTAGAATTTGATATAGTCTAAGCCCTTCGACATCCCAAAATTGAGTTTAGGAGATTTCTAGGAAAGAAGTTCCCAGCTTTAATCAAGCGACTATAGCCGCTGTAGGGTGGGCACTGCCCACCATTAGGGAAACTATCTTCCAGAAGTCGCCTTATCTCCAGTTCCAGTCGATATCTGGAGTGGGCTTGCAAAGCAAAACTCTACCCCTGTAAGTAGGAAGGCGCAATTAAATATAAAACCTGCGTAGGATGGGCAAAGCATCGCGTGCCCATCATCAGGGCGATGGGCACGGGCTTTGCCCTTTGCCCATCCTACTTTTAATTACAACCACCCACTTACTAAGGACGGGACTTAGGGGTCTGGACTTAGACAAGGTATCACCCAACCTAATGGGGTCGATGGAAGCATTGGCCCCATTAAATTTGTCTGGCTGCCCCATGATTGCTGGCCGACGGCGGTCAATCGGGCGTGCTGGGCTTGTCTCAATACAAGAAGAATTGTCTATTTCTATTGCGATCGGCCTGTAGCTTTGCGGCTTTGGTAACAATCGCTTCAAGCCTAAGGGATGCCTATGCTACCTTAATACTATTGAGCGCAGTATAAATTTTTCTGAATAACAAAATTAACGTGAGATTTACCATGATCACGAAACTATTGAATCGCTGTAAAATTGGCGTAGTCCTTGTAGCAATGCTGACGGTTTTCCCAGCTTCAGTCTATGCCGAGACAGCTCCAGAGTCGGCCAATGCATCCGACGCTTCAGACGCAGATGCCCTTGAAGAGAGTGGTCAACCGCTAGAGGACAGTCTCCAGTCGGAGGAGCAACCCGAAGAGCCCGCTCAGGTAGAGGCGCAAACAGATGCAGACCGCCTTGACGCGATCAGTGAAGAGATCAATCGGAGCTTGAGTCAAGAAGACCCTGAACCGGGAATTTTTGGAGAAGAGGTAGAAGCGGACGTCTCACCCGAGTCGATCGGCGAAAATGGTCAGCCCGAGTCCAATGAAAGCACCATTGAGGTAGAACTTTAGGGCTTGCTGAACCCATGACTTTTTCGCCTAGGGTCACGCTGGGGTATGGGACAACATATCCCCTCCTCGGAGGGGTGCCCGGAGGGCGGGGTGGG
>JAIXVO010000172.1 GCA_027482985.1 Cyanobacteriota bacterium | reverse complement strand
CACCTGCATCCGCCGCGCCTCAGCCCGCAACGCCACCTGCAACAAACTCACAGTGACGATCGTATTCGTTAATTCTGCTTCCTGTCCTGTCGCTTCAACCGAAACCCCTACTGGGTCTATGCCCTGATCCACTTCCAAATCCATATCGTCCTGCTTACGTTATCCCGGATGCCCCTATTCTAGGCAATCCGCTTTCGGGGAATAGGAAAGCTAAAGATTCTTGAGGAAGGGGAAGGGAGGGGAAGGGAGGAGTCAGGAGCCAGAAGCCAGGAGCGGAATCCATCGTAGAGACGCGCCGCTGGCACGTCTCCAACAGAGTTAAGGCGAGGAACGGGGGAATGGGGGCACGTCTCCGTCGGGGGTGAGGCGAGGAAAGGTGGAATTGGGCGCGTCTCCGCTGGGGATGAGGCAAAACATAACCCCGATCGCCTATTTCCCGTCTTCCTCATCGGTGAGCCATTGTTGGTATAAATCGGGACGGCGATCGCGGGTGCGTTCAATTTGTTGGGCTTTACGCCATTGGGCGATCGCTTGATGATTGCCAGAGAGCAGGATTTCGGGGACGGCCCAATCGCGAAAGAGGGGGGGGCGGGTGTATTGGGGATAATCGAGCAAGCTGGCTTCAAAACTTTCGGCTTTGAGGGATTCTTCCTTGCCAACGGTGCCGGGGAGGAGGCGAATCACGCCATTCACCAGGGTTAGCGCCGGGATTTCGCCACAGGTGAGGACAAAATCGCCCAGGGAAATTTCTCGCGTCACTAAATTGAGCACCCGCTCATCGACCCCTTCGTAATGTCCACAAATGATGACAAGTTGTGAACAGTTCAGCGCGAACGATTGAAACATTCGTTGGTGCATAGTTTCCCCCTGGGGAGTCATCAACACAACTTCGCGCTGGGGGCGGACGGGGAGCGATTCCACTGCCGCAAAAATGGGTTCGGGTTTCATCAACATCCCCACCCCGCCGCCGTAAGGCTCGTCATCCACGCGGTGATGCTTGTCCTGAGTGAAGTCGCGGGGATTGGTTAACACCACTTCGGCAATGTTTTTAGCCAGGGCTTTGCCCAGCAACCCCGATCGCAACGGAGAGCTGAAAAAGTCTGGAAATAAGGTCACAATATCAATTCGCATCGCACCAAAAAGGGGGTAACCGAGTAAAGAAACATTCCTTAAAGCATTAAATTACGCTTTAATGGGTTGTCATCACGTTTAATTAATTATTCCGGGGGAGTAATCGCCGGAACCTTTTGTGTGTGTCACAAGCTTTACAAAGTTTGCTGAGAACTATCAAAAAATTAACGCCTAAATTCCTCGCACCAATACAAGATCTAGTCTAGATGAGCATCAGTATTCTCCTGGTTATGGCATGGCCCCACCTTCACAGGGAGGTTAATAAGTTGGATGAGTAGAAGTAGTATCCCAACCTCGGTGACAAAACTGCTAGAGCGTTGGTTTCATCTTTCGCCAAACGCCAGTGCGGACGCTCAGCGAATGTTTCAGTTTCTTGGAGAGGAAATGCCCCAATCGACGAAGACCGCCATCATGATCATCGGAGGTGCCGAGGATAAAGTGCATGGGCGGGAAATTTTACGGAGTTTTTTCAATCGGTCCGGTTCCACCGATGCTCGCATTGCCATCATTCCTTCGGCATCGCGGGAACCTGCTGTCATTGGCGAACGGTATCGTGAGATCTTCACGGAAATGGGCGCTAAAGGGATTGAAATTCTCGACATCCGCGATCGCGACCAGTGTGAAGACCCCCTGCTGCAATCCTACGTGGAGAACTGTACGGGCGTGTTCATGACGGGTGGCGATCAACTGCGGCTCTGTGGGCTGCTAGCGGACACCCCCTTTATGAACATGGTGCGGCAACGCGCCCAACGGGGTGACATTACCCTGGCGGGCACCAGTGCCGGAGCCGCTGTCATGGGTCACTTTATGATTGCCGGCGGCGGCAGTGGCGAATCCCCCAATCGCTCTCTGGTGGACATCACCACTGGCTTGGGGATCATCCCCGAACTGCTGGTGGATCAACATTTCCACAACCGTAACCGGATGGCGCGCCTGATGAGCGCGATCGCGGCGCATTCTGATCGCCTGGGAGTGGGCATCGATGAAGACACCTGTGCCCTGTTTGAAGGGGATGGGCTGCTCCAGGTGATCGGCAAAGGCAGCGTCACGATCATCGATCCCGCTGCCCTGCTGCACACCAATCATGCGGCGGTGGCGGCGACCGATCCCCTCAGCATCAGCAATCTGCGGATTCACTTACTGGTGCATGGCGATCAGTTTGATTTACACAAACGGATGCCAATTGTACCCGCGCTACCGTGATTCAGCCGAGATTAGAGTTAAGCCCCAAATCATCCGCTCAATTAGATATTGTTCTCAGGGTAAAAAATTATTCACTCACCTAGTTTGAGTTCTTCAGTAGGCTTTTGCACCAACCTCGCGATCCGGTTCCCAGATGCCTGCCAGGAGCGATTCAAGCCACTTCAGCCCACCGCTTGACTGGAATCACTCAGGATAAAGTGTTCTCTGTGAACAGTCTGTCCTCATGGAGACCATAAAACTGGTGAATGCTATAAGCCAACTTCAAGCTAGGCTTATTCATATGTTGAGTGAGTAGTGCCTGCCCACAATGCTCACGTTCTAGACCCGCCAAGAATCCCTATGAAAATCCTCAAAATCCAGACGTTACGTGGTCCTAACTATTGGAGTATTCGTCGCCAAAAGCTGGTGGTGATGCGTCTGGACTTGGAAGAATTAGCCGACAAGCCCTCCAACCAGTTGCCAGGGTTCTACGAAGGGTTAATGAAAACGCTGCCCAGTTTGATTGAACATTTTTGTTCGCCAGGGTGTCGGGGTGGCTTCCTCAAGCGGGTGCAGGAAGGCACCATGATGGGGCACATTGTGGAACACGTGGCGCTGGAACTGCAAGAATTGGCGGGGATGCCCGTGGGGTTTGGCCGGACCCGCGAAACCGCCACCCTGGGCACCTATCAGGTGGTAATTGAATATCAGTACGAGCAGGCTGGACGCTATGCGGCGCGGGCGGCTGTCCGGTTATGCCAAAGCATTATTGAAGCCGGGGAGTATCCGACGGAAGAACTGGATAAGGATTTAGCCGATTTGCGCCAACTGGCGACGGATGCCTCGCTTGGCCCTAGTACCGAATCGATCGTCAAGGAAGCCGAAACCAAAGGCATTCCCTGGTTTGAATTGGGGGCGCGGCATCTAATTCAGTTGGGGTATGGCGTGCACCAAAAGCGGATGCAGGCGACCCTCAGTAACCAGACGGGGATTCTGGGGGTGGAGTTAGCCAGCGATAAGGAAGGCACGAAGCGGGTGCTGGGTGCGGCTGGGATTCCGGTGCCCAGAGGGACGACGATTAATTTCCTGGATGAATTGGAAGAGGCGATCGAGTTTGTTGGCGGTTACCCCATCGTGATTAAGCCGTTGGATGGCAATCATGGGCGCGGGATCACGATCGATATTAATGCCTGGGAAGAGGCGATCGCGGCCTATGATGCGGCGCGGGATGTGTCGCGATCGGTGATTGTAGAGCGGTTCTACCGAGGGCAGGATCACCGAGTCCTGGTGGTGAATGGCAACGTCGCGGCAGTGGCGGAACGGATTCCGGCGCATGTGGTGGGGAATGGGCGATCGACCATCGCTGACCTGATCGAAGAGACGAACAGCGATCCCCGGCGGGGCGAAGGGCACGATAATGTGCTGACCAAAATTGAACTCGATCGCACCAGTTGGCAACTCTTGGAAAAACAGGGCTACACCCTGGAGACGGTCCTCAAGGCGGGACAAATTTGCTATCTCCGCGCCACAGCCAACCTGAGTACGGGGGGCATTGCCGTCGATCGCACCGATGACATTCACCCGGAAAATATCTGGATTGCCCAACGCATTGCCAAAACCATTGGCTTAGACATTTGTGGCATTGATATCGTCACGCCCGACATTACCCAACCCCTGCGGGAAATGGATGGCGTGGTGGTGGAAGTGAACGCCGCTCCCGGTTTCCGGATGCACGTTTGCCCCAGTATTGGGATTCCCCGCAACGTCGCTGAACCCGTCCTGGAAATGTTGTTCCCCCCCGGTACGCCCAGCCGCGTGCCGATCATTGCCATTACCGGCACCAACGGCAAAACGACAACGACTCGCTTAATCGCCCACCTGTTCCGCCAAACAGGGCAGGTCGTTGGCTACACCACCACCGATGGCACCTACATTGGCGACTTTATGGCCGAACCCGGCGACAATACCGGACCCCAAAGTGCGCAACTGATTCTGCAAGATCCCACCGTGGAAGTGGCGGTGTTGGAAAGTGCGAGAGGCGGCATTCTGCGATCGGGTCTGGCCTTTAATGCCTGTGATGTCGGGGTGGTGCTGAATGTCGCTGCTGACCACTTAGGCTTGGGTGACATTGACACGATCGAGCAAATGGCGCGGGTTAAGAGCGTCGTGCCGGAAACGGTGATGCCCAATGGCTATGCCGTACTGAATGCCGATGATCCGCTGGTGTCAGAGATGGCGAGTCGCATTAGTGCGCAAATTGCCTACTTCTCGATGAATCCTGACAATGAGCTGATTAAAGCCCACACGCAAAAAGGCGGATTAGCGGCAGTCTACGAAAATGGCTATCTCTCCATTTTGAAAGGCGATTGGACGCTCCGGATCGAACCCGCTGTGAATGTGCCCCTGACCCTCAGCGGACGGGCGCCCTTTATGATTGCCAATGCCCTTGCTGCGAGTCTCGCGGCGTTTGCCCAAGGCATCGACATTAAGGACATTCGGGCGGCTCTCCTGACCTTCAAAGCTTCCGCTGGTCAAACCCCTGGTCGGATGAACCTGTTCAATTTGGGCAAGTTTCATGCGCTGGTGGACTATGCCCACAATCCCCATAGCTATGAGGCGTTGGCGGGGTTTGTGCGGAATTGGCCCGGTGAGCGAATTGGTGTCGTCGGTGGGCCGGGCGATCGCCGCGATGAAGATTTCGTCACCCTGGGCACCCTGTCTGCTGATATGTTCGATCGCATCGTGATCAAAGAAGATGACGATACGCGGGGACGGCCTCGTGGCGATGCGGCTCGCTGGATTGCCCGTGGCTTGCAGCAAGTGAAGCCCGATTGTCGGTTTGAAACCATTCTGGATGAAGTCACGGCCATTAATACCGCTCTAGACTCAGCCCCCCTCAATGGGTTGGTGGTGATTTTACCAGAGAGCGTCACGCGGGCGATCCAACTGATTGAGGCTCGCCGCCCGTTAGCAGACACCGATGATGTCACCGTCGAAACTATGGCAACTGTTGAAAATCCCGCGCCTGCAACCACGAACCCTGTGAGCCAGTCGGAAGTCCCAGCTTAATCCGTTGCCATGTAGAAGTCCTGTTGCCACAGGGCTTCTACACTGGGTTAGCCCAAACTAAGGCCGCAACCGAAGCCCTACCCGCTGCATGGCGGTTAGATTTCGGCCGGGAAAGTGCTTTGGCGCACCCAAGCTCCCCCTTCTTACTCTGTGATCGCAAATTCAGCGACTCGGCTCATCCTACCCGCGATCGCCCGAATCCTCAGTGTCCTCTTCCGATTTGGTGATTTCTTCTTTAAATCCCCGCAGGGTTTTGCCAAAGGTGCTGCCCAGTTCGGGGATTTTTTTGGGACCAAAAATCAGCACCGCCACCACGCCGATGATGATCACTTCAGGCCAGCCCAATCCAAACATAGACACGCTCCTAATCTGTTGGTTGTTGCAGGATAGGTTCTAGCGTAACACCGCACGCGATCGCGACCACGGCTCTTCCCCTGGATTCTGCCACTCGGTCTACCGGAATTCCGCCTAAGAATTTTCTTGACGAATAAAAATTATCTAAATGGGACAATGGCAAGCGGTAACCAAAAAACCGCCAGAGAATAGTTGTTTTTCCGCCAAAATCGCTGTATTGCTTACGGTTACAGCTCATTTCGCGGGTTTTCTCAAGTGCTGAGCGCGTTGACCTCTGAGCCAGCTCACGCAGCACGGGGTAATTGTCGCTATTGATCCGACACCTTGAGTTCAAGGTTCTCTGACCAACGCTGATCCGTCTATTCCTTTCACAGTCTGTCATGGAGGTAAGATGTCAATTTCTGATTTGCAGAATGGTTCCAATCCCATGGGCGACTTCGCCGATGCCGCCAAGGTTGCCGCAACTGCGGGCAGCGATCGCCTCTGGGTTGAGAATTTGCGCTGCCAGCCCCCCGATGCGGCGGCTCGACCCGGCTTGGATGTGATTGCCGGGTTAACCCAAACTCCCAAAACCTTACCCCCCCAATATTTTTACGACGATCGCGGCTCTCAACTGTTTGAGCAGATTTGCGACCTGCCTGAGTATTACCTGACTCGGACTGAAGCCGCTATTTTGCAAGCTCATGCTCCTGCGATCGTGGCGCAAACGGGAGCTTGTGAGTTGGTCGAGTTAGGCAGTGGTAGTTCCACCAAAACTCGCTTGCTGCTGAGTGCCTATGAGCAGGTGGGGCATCCCCTGTGCTACCGACCCATTGATGTGAGTGCCGGAATTTTAACCAGTAGTGCCACCCAACTGCTGACCGAATATCCCCACCTCAAAATTCATGCCCTGGTCAGTACCTACGAGCAAGGCTTACAACAACTGGCCTTGAGTTATCTGCCGCACCGCCTGATCAGCTTTTTGGGGAGCAGTTTGGGGAATCTGTCGCCGGCTGAATGCGATCGCTTTTTTGGACAGGTGGCAATGGCCTTGCGAGCGGGAGACTTTTTCCTGCTAGGGGTGGATTTGCACAAAGCCACTGCCCCGCTGGAAGCCGCTTACAACGATAGTCAGGGCGTGACTGCGGCCTTTAACCTCAACATTCTGCATCACCTGAATCGCCAATTCGATGGCAATTTTGAGGTGCAGAACTTTGAGCATTGGGCGTTTTACAACGAAGACTTACAGCAAATTGAAATGCACTTGCGCAGTCGGCAAGCCCAAACTGTGCGCCTGACAGACCTGGATCTGACGCTTCACATCGCTGCCGGAGAAACGATTCGTAGCGAAATTTCGCGCAAATTTACGCTCCCGCAGTTGCAAACCCAACTGCAACACCATGGATTGAATCTTTTGCAGGTTTGGACAGTGCCCCCTCAATGGTTCGCTGTAATCCTCTGCCAGCGCCACATCGCCGGGATCTAACTCCGATGACAGATGTATTGTCCAAAGCAGAGTGATATCGTTCTGAAGAGTTACAATCTGTAACACAGATAATTTTTTCACCTGTGAGACTGGGACTGATTGAGGGTGTCGGAGGTTGAGCGGACTCAACTCTCTGGATGCTGCTATTTAGCCTGAACAAACCAGTTTTGACGTTCCATTGCTCCTCTCTATTGGCAAGAAAGCTATGTCCTATCGTGCTGTGCAGCTGACACCATCGATCGCGATCGCGGGTTGGTTGCTTCTGGCCGGAGTCGTAATCGGGATTGCGGGATGTGGCACGTTGACCAAATCCCAGGCCGAAGCCCAACAACCTCGCCGGGGGCAGGCGGAAGATGGCCCTGCTGCGGTGGATGTGGCGATCGCACGAACCGCGCTGCTGGCTCAAAACCAGGACTACACGGGCACCACCCAACCCTATCGCCTGGTATCGGTGCGATCGCAGGTGGAAGGTCAGCTTGTTGATTTAACGGTGAACGTAGGCGATCGCGTTAGTTCTGGACAAACCCTGGGCCGGTTGGACGACAATGTGCTAACTGCCGCCGTGGTGGAAGCCGAAGCTGAAATTGCGGCTCGGCAATCGGAAGTTGCCCAGGCGCGGACTGCCGTCAGCGAGGCTCGCACCCAGGTGGAAGAAGCCCGTCTGCGATTGCAACAAGCCCAATCCGATCTGCAACGCCTGGAACAACTCTTTCGAGATGGAGCCATTACGGAGCAGCAAGTGGAAAATGCTCGCACCACTGTTGGCACGGCGCGACAGGCTTTGCGATCAGCGCAGGAACAGGTGCGCAATCGACAACAGGCCGTGACCGCCAGCCAGAAACGAGTCACCGCGCAACAGGCAATCGCCGCCCAGGAACGGATCCGCCAATCGTTCACGGTTCTCACCTCGCCCGTCACTGGGTTTGTCCTGGAACGCACCTTGGAACCCGGCAACCTCGCCCAACCAGGTAGCGAAATTCTGGCATTGGGGGATTTTAGCCAGGTGAAAATTGATGTGCAGGTGTCGGAACGCGAACTGGGAACAATTCAAGTCGGTCAATCTGTACAGGTTCAGCTCGATGCCTTCCCGAATCAGCCGATCACGGGTCGGGTGAGCCGCGTCTCTCCTGCTGCCGATCCTACCTCCCGGCTGATTCCCGTCGAAGTGATCATTCCCAACGCCAGCGATCGCATTGGTAGCGGCTTATTGGCGCGGGTCAACTTCTCCCAGCAATCGATCCGGCGTGTTGTCGTCCCAGAATCCGCCCTGACCGCCGATCAAGACCGTCGCGCCCGTCAACAAGCTGGCTATAACGCTAAATCTCCCGGCGATCAGTCCAAATCCAAAGCCGTTGGCAGTCAAGCCCCCCGCCGCAACTCTGGCACCGTTTTTGTCGTGAATACGCAAGACGGCAAATCCACTGTCACCGCTCGACAAGTCGCCCTCGGTACCCGCCAGGATAGCCAAGTTGAAGTTTTGTCTGGTCTCATACCTGGCGATCGCTACGTCATCCGCAGCAGTAAAGCCCTGAAAGATGGCACCCCAGTGAGCTT
>JAIXVO010000266.1 GCA_027482985.1 Cyanobacteriota bacterium | reverse complement strand
TCGGGCAGGTAGCCAATGCGTTGCTTCGCGCTGCGATCGCCGATTGGTTTGCCCAAGATCAGGGCGCGACCACTGGTAGCACGGACGATTCCCAACAAGGTTTTCAGTAAGGTCGTTTTACCTGCCCCGTTGGGTCCCAATAACCCAAACGTTTCGCCCTCATAAATTTGTAGGGTGCAATTGCGCAAAGAAGGCACGGTTTGATTCAGCCAAAACCCAGTGCGGTAACTTTTGCTGAGTTCGTAAGTTTCGACGGCAACGGGTCGATTCACGGCAGGGCTATCATGGGCAGGAACAATCGCGGCATCCATTGTATGAACTGAAGTATCAGGTGTACGGTAAGGATAGAGTGAATATGCCAGATCTCAGGAGAAATCATGGATCGTTCTAAGATTATCGCGATTGTGACGGGCGCGATCGCGATCGCCCTCAGTGTAGCCTACCTGCTGATTGTCCAAATCCTCGACTTCCGAGGCATGATGGCACCTGCCCCAATGGGTGTAGTCATCCCGATGAGCTTACTAGGGTAGTCAACCCGCTGACGGGTTGTCAAAGGGCTGCAAGATGCGGTGAAGCTATAATTTGAGTGAATTGATGTTGGATGGGACACATGACTACGGTAGCAATCTTGCCAATCTCTGACGTGAATGGGGAGAAAGCATACCGCGCGATCGCAGGCGATAAACAATCTGTTGGCAAAACGGCGGGGCAAGCACTTGATGCTTTGACAGATCAATTGGACGATACTGAATTTAGCGCCTTATTGCTGATCCAAAGCTTTCATCCTGATTTATTGTTTAGTGCTATACAGCAGGCCCGCTTAGCGGAATTAATGACTCTCTGGCGGCGGGCAAGAGATCAAGGGCAAGTCCTGTCGCCAGCCCAACAAGCAGAATTAGATCTCTTAGTTGAGATCGAACTTCAAGCTGCCACAGCGTGAACTGCGGAGCTAATTCAGCAAAGTAATTTATGAATCCTTACTACAGGGCGATCGCGCAACGAGCCAATCATCGTTGTGAGTATTGCCAAGCGCCTGAAGTGGTTTTCAACTTTCCGTTTGAGGTGGAGCATATCGTGCCACTGTCTCGACAAGGGCTAAATGAGGTTGCCAATTTAGCCCTTGCCTGTCGTTCTTGCAACTTGCGTAAAGGCAATCGGGTGAGTGGGGTATCCCCTCAGTCCAGCGAAGAAGTTCGTTTTTTCCATCCGCGCGCAGATCAGTGGGGAGAGCACTTCCAGATCGAGGTTGAATCGGGTGAGGTGCAGGGGAGAACACTGATTGGCCAAGTGACGGTGACGCATTTGGAGATGAACAGTGCCGCCCAAGTTGCTGCGAGACAATTATGGATTCGTTTAGGGTTATTTCCATAGTCACCCTTGATGAATCAACTTAACCAATTCCACGATTTCTAGACCATTGTTAGCAGGGTCAGTTCTGCCATTGCGAAAAGGGCAATTTGACCAAACTGGCGTTGTAATAGCGAGAATCGTGGGAGACATCGGCACCAATCCAGGCGGGAGGGTGGATTTCATACTCGGCACTGGGTAATTCGATTTCGGCAATAATCAGACCGGCATTATCCCCGGCAAATTCGTCCACTTCCCAAAACAATTCGCCCCAGGGAATTTTGTAGCGAGTCTTTTGAATGAAGGGGCGATCGCACAGGGTTTCCAATAACTCCCGCGCCTCCTCCACTGGAATCGCGTACTCAAATTCGGGGCGACTAATCCCTGTACTTGCCCCTTTGATGGTCAGAAACCCTTGATCACCCGCAATCCGAACCCGCACAACGCGCCCCGGCTCGGAGACTAGATAGCCCTGCCAGTAGGTTAGCCCTGTGCCCAGCGATCGCCACTCATCCCCAATCACCAAAAACTTGCGTTCAATTTCCGTCCCCATGCGTGTGCTCCTTCAAGAATCAGGATTGACGGTTTGCAAAAAAGCGTCAACTTCGGCAGCCGTCGGTTGCGCCGCGATCGCGCCCGCTTTGGTGGTGGTTAACGCGCCCACCGCACTGGCATATTGCACCATCGCCTGCACTTGCGCCGCATCCATCAGACTGGAGATTCCCCGCTCACAGAGTTGATGCAAGAAGCCCGCCACAAAACTATCCCCCGCGCCTGTCGTATCAACGACGGGCATCTGGAAGGCGGGCAATGATCCTTGCACACCATTCACACAATAGGTACATCCTTTTTCGCCCGCCGTGACCAATACAGCTTCCACAGTTTCTACGCGATGGGCGATGATGCCGGGATCAGTCGTATTAAATAACCACTTGGCTTCTTCATCTGAGAGTTTGAGGAAATCGCAATGCTGAATCAAATCCCGAATCAATCTGGGTGCCGTTTCGGGTGCCGTCCAGAAAACGGGTCGCCAGTTCACATCCAGCAGCACTTTCGTATAGGCTTGATCCGCCAACGCCAACGCTTGCAGGGTTGCCTCTCGACTGGCAGGGTAAGCCATGGCCAGCGTCCCGATCGCCAGGTAATCCGCCGTTTCAAACTGCTGAACGGGCAACTGCGCCGCATCTAAATAGGTATCCGCAAATTCGGTGGTGGGTACCTGGCCAAATCCCGCAAAGGCGCGATCGCCCGTCTCTGACCGCACCACATACACGCCTCGCGTCGGTGCCTGGGGATGCCGCTGCACACCGGCTAGATCGACAGTTGCGGACTGGAGGACACTGAGCAGGCGATCGCCCGTCTCATCTTGTCCTACACACCCAATAAACCCACTGGCGGTGCCCAGTTTGGTTAAGGCGGTGGCCACATTGGCGGGTGCCCCGCCCGGATAGGGGGTCCAGGCAGTCACCTGCTCATAAGGGACACCGAGCTGATCCGACAAAAAATCAAACAGAATTTCACCAAGACACAAAACGCGGGGCTGAGACATGAGGCTAATTTTCGGAACGCGGGAATTCTTTCACAGATTAGCCGGAGATGGGAAAATATCACCATCTTTTTCCGAGACTTTCACAAATGCCCGATGATCTGGTGCCATTCCTGCTGGGGGTGGGGTTATTGCTGGCCTATCTCAGCTTCTCTGCCCTCACCGAAATGGGGACAAAGCTGCCCTGGAAAAAATAAGCCACTAAAAAGGGGAGACTGTTTCAGCCTCCCCTTTTGATCAAACTTACCAATCCGCGTTACCAGCTGGACTTCACCACACCCGGCAATAATCCTTCGTGCGCCATTTCCCGGAGTTGGTGACGAGACAGCCCGAAGTCACGATAGTAACCGCGAGGACGACCCGTAACCCAGCACCGATTCCGATGGCGAGAGGGAGCACTGTTGCGAGGAAGCTGTTGCAGTTGGCGATGGATTGCCAGCTTTTCGGTCTGAGTTTTGGCTGCGCCAAAAGCGTCTTTCAACTCTTGCCGCTTCACTGCATACTTGGCAATCAACTTTTCGCGCTTCTTATCGCGCTCAATCATGCTTTTCTTAGCCATGAATCATCCCAACGCATTTAATACTATAGACACAGCTTACTATACTAACAGGCGATCGCGGCACTTGGCTAGAAGTTAGGGGAGATTGAGGCGTTGAGGCTGGGACGATTGGGGGGACAGCGGCCATCAGCGTCCAGCTCGGCCATCCTTGTGGCGCGCCAACTGAGCCTGAGTATGCTGAACACAGCGATCACTCTAGCCTCAAAGGACAAAGGCGACGAGCAGCCCCAGCCCACCCGCCAGCCCTAAAACCAGCCCAATCATGGGCAACAACTTACGGAGCACAATCCCTTCCTGACCGGTTAAGCCCACTGTCGCCACTGCCGACACAATGTTAGACACTGCAATCATATTGCCCGCCGCTGCCCCCGTGAGTTGCAAAGCTAAAATCAGGGTGGTCGCCACCCCAATTTGTTGCGCGACCCCAAATTGGAATAACGCAAACATCATGTTGCTGACGGTCGTACTACCCGCCACAAACGACCCAGTCATGGCAATAAAGGGGGCAAAAAACGGCCAGGCTGACCCTGCCAGTTGAGACACACCCGCCGCCAGCGTGAGCGGCATACTGGCTAAACCGGAGGCGTTCACATCGGAGTTAATGAACACTTTCGCCATGGGTACCGAAGCCCCGATCGCCAGTGCTGTAGCACCCAACTTCTGCAATGCTTGGGCGATCGCCCGTTGCATTTGGACGGCTTCCAGGCGATACAGGAAATAGGCAACAATGACCACAATGATAAAAAAGGTGCCTGGCAGAAACAGGGGCTGACTGGAAATACTCACCGGGGTCCCGAAAATATTCACAAAATCAATTTGCACCGCCAGCAACCACCGCCGCAAGGGCAGAAATCGCAAGCGCGACAGAATGAGCAAGCCACTCAACAGAATGTAAGGCAACCACGCCTGGAAGGCGGTCATTTTCACGGGCAGCTCAGCGGGTGCTGGGAGACTGGCACCGGACCAGGCGGCTGGCCACTCACTGTGATCGGGAAAATCCCAGGGCTGTTGGGGAGCCAGCCAGCCGCGTTTAGCCGCAGGCACGACGATCGCCAATCCGATCAGCCCCCCCAACAAAGTTGGAAATTCCGGCCCCAGCCACAGGGCCGTGAGGGTGTAGGGAATGACAAACGCCAGCCCGCCAAAGAGGGCAAATTGGGTCGCTGGGAGGGCATCTTTCCAGGACCGCTGCGACCCAAAGTAGGCGGTGACAGTCGCAATCATCAGCCAGGGCATGAAAATCCCGATCGTGCCCTGGATCAGCCCCCCTTGCGCCCCGATCAGCGCCAGGTAATCGGCAAATTCCAGACCCAGACGAGCCACTTCCTGCTCCACTGCTGGGTCGCCGCTCAAGCCACTGTCCATGCCAATCAGAATGGGCACGCCCACGCCGCCGAAAGTCGAAGCCGTGGATTGCACAATCAGCATCACCATCACCGCCGCCAGCGCCGGAAAGCCAATGGAAACCAACAACGGCACACAGATCACTGCGGGGGTGCCAAAGCCCGAAGCCCCTTCAATAAACCCACCAAATAACCAGGCAATGATCACCACTTGCACGCGGCGATCGGCAGAGATTTGCAAGAGTCCTTGCCGAATCTTGCCGATCGCCCCCGATTCCTGCAAAACATTCAAGAGCAGAATCGCCCCCAACACAATGTAGAGAATTTCCAAAGTGACGATTAGCCCTTCCACAGTAGAGGCGGCAACATGAAGGAAGGGGACTTGCCAAACGAATAAGGCCAACAGTGCCGTCACGAGATAAGCCGCAGACATGGCCTGTGTCGCCGGACGGTTAGCAATCACGAGCAGCACAAAGGCCACGACGATCGGCGCCAGCGCCAGCAGGGAGTAAAGTCCAAGTTGCATGATGTGACCTACCCAAAAGGGACAAAAAGTGGATCAGACCCATGTCATTGACAGTATTTTTAGTTGACTGATGCCGATTTACAGCCGTTGTCCAGCCAATCGGCATCAGGGCAAATGGCCATCCGGCATTTCAGCTTCAGCCAAACCTTCGGCTGGTACGGTAGCGCCCACTTCGATCACCCTCAATGCGCCTGAAAAAGGGGCACAGTTAGGCGTTACTGGGGGTTTCCTGTGCTGCCTCTGGCTCTACCGTGATCACAGCCGTATCCATGAAAATACTGTCCTGATTCGCGGCGATCGCGTCAATTTGAGTGGTGCCTGCGTCGCTGACAACCCGCGCCCCGCCCGCAATTTCGGCACCCGCTCCAGCCGTATACATCACATTGCGACCAGCATTCAATTGGGCGGCAATATCAGCCTTGATCGAGTCACGAATCACACGGGCACCGGCGGCGGCCATTGCCTCTTCCAGCTTGGAAACCCAGCTATGTTCAATCACGGCCACGATCGCCGAACTGTTGGGGGTTAACGCTTCCCCAATCTCTTTCATTTCCTGGCGTAAGGGCGCACCGCGTAATTGGCCCACCAGCGTTCCGATCAGCCCCCCCCCGGCGGCGACAGCGGCGACAGGCGGAGCCACGATCAAGCCAATCAAGCCACCCACTACGCTACCAGTGACAAAGCCTTTAGCACGGCGTTGCTTAGCATCGGTAATTTTAATTTTGCCGTCCGCATCTTTGACCACCACTGCCGCATCAATGATGCCAATCAACCCTTCTTTTTTGCCCTGCTTTAGCGCCTCCATATACTCATTCGCTTCGTCTGGTGCGTTGAAAGCCGCGACCACAACTTGGACTGGATTATCGCTCATCTCATTTACTCCCAATCAATCTGAACACGAATCGCCGGGGGGTTCCTCAAACTCGCGTAAACCCCAAATCCAACTAGATTCTGCTCGGATAATAAATTGGAAATGTACGAAACTCATAAGAACCAGTGAAGTAAGGCAGGAGGCAGAGGGCAGAGGGCGAAACCTCGATTATGCAGCTCTTTGCGCTGGCAACAAGGGCGGGGTGATTGAGGCCGCGAGGCACTCATGGACTATGACCTAGACCTGTCTACCATGGAGTGGGCATCTTGCCCGCCCATGATTTAAGCCTGCATTACGGATGGTGGATCTACTTGCGCAGCAGTCAACTAGGCTTTGGCGGATGATTTGCGGTTGCGAGTGGTTTTGGCGGTTTCAGTGGCGATCGCCCGCGCCAATTTCTTCTCGGAAGACCCAGTTTCCGGTAGCATCACAGCTTTGCCAGCGGAGGGACAGAGATCGGCGAGTTCGCAGCGATCGCAGTCGGGTTTCCGGGCGTTACACACCGCGCGACCGTGATAGATCAGCCGAATCGACCAGTTTTCCCAATCGGGACGCGGCAGCAGTTTGATCAAATCCTGCTCGACTTTGACGGGATCGGTGTGTTTAGTTAAGCCGAGCCGATAACTCAACCGTTTGACATGGGTATCGACGGTGACCCCCAGGTTGATGCCGAAAGCATTTGCCAGTACGACATTCGAGGTTTTGCGAGCGACTCCCGGCAGCGTCAGCAGGTCTTCCATCGTCTGCGGGACTTCGCCTCCGTAAACCTCCATAATCCGGCGGCAAGCGGCCTGGATATTTTTGGCTTTGTTGCGAAAGAAGTTGGTGGATTTTACCAGGTCTTCGAGTTCGAGCGGGTCAGCGCTGGCGATCGCGGCCGCATCGGGGAAGCGGCGAAACAGTTCCGGCGTAACTTTGTTCACCCGTTCATCCGTACATTGCGCTGACAGAATCGTGGCAATCAGCAGTTGCACGGGCGTTTCAAAGTCCAGCGAACATTTGGCATCGGGATATAGGGCTTTTACCCGCGCCAGCACTTCCAGCGCCCGCTGTTTGGGCGATCGCCGTTTGGGGGGAGGCGTTGTCACTGGGGAAGATGTCACAGAATCAGATGTCACTGGGGGATTAGATTGGCCGTATCACGAATAATCAAGAAGATGCCCAGCCCCAGGAGCAGGACTAAGCCCGTCTGCATCACGCCATCCTGGATGCGGGAGGGCAGGGGTTTGCCGCGCAGTCCTTCAATCAGCAGGAAGGTGAGATGTCCGCCATCCAGAGCCGGCAGCGGCAGGATGTTGATAATTGCCAGGTTGATGCTAATCAAGGCAGCGAATTGGAACAGGCTGGCTGCATCCGATTGCGCGATTTTGGCCCCGACAGCGACGATCGCCACAGGCCCCGCCACCTGATCGGCCACCTGACTGAAGCGGCTGATCAACTTGCCAAAGCCATCAATCGTATCCACCACAATGTTCTGAAATTCTTCGGCGGCGGCACCAAAGGCGGCAAACCCGCTCACCCGTTGCCGTTCGCGATCGCCGTTGAAAGACAATCCCACGCCAATCGTGCCCTCATTGGTGGCATTCGCATCCGGGGTGACGGTCAAGTTGAGCAGGCGATCGCCCCGCTGAACTTGCATCTCGACGGGTTGATTGACACTCTCCCGCACCGTGGTTTGAAACTGCTGTAACTCGCGCACCGACTGCGTAAACGTCCGCCCATTCATCGCCAGCACCACATCGCCTGGTTCCAGTCCGGCTTTAATCGCGGGGGTGGGAGCCAGCTTCACGCCGATCGCCCCTTGACCACTGGCATTCAAAGGGGGGGTGAATTGGACATCCTTTAAGGTGGGGTTGCCCTCGGCATCGTTGCGGCGCACCTTCAACTGGGCGGGACTGGTGGTGA
>JAIXVO010000832.1 GCA_027482985.1 Cyanobacteriota bacterium | reverse complement strand
TCATGTGCCAAAGTCATCCCTGCTGCGATTGGGTTTGGCCTTGCTGATCGCACTGCTGCTACTGGGGTGGCCTCACCCGCTACCCGCCAGCCTGGCTCAGACGAGTACAGCGGTGGCGGATCCATCTACGGAAGCCCCCCTACGAGTGGCAACCCGGGTGCTGCCGCCTTTTGTGATGCAGCAGGGCAAGGATCTCTCTGGATTCAGCATTGATTTATGGCGCAGCCTGGCCGATGAAATGGGGGTCAAATCCACCTTTGAGGTATATCCGAATGTGACGAAGCTGCTGGAGGCTGTCGGTGCAAATAAAGCAGATTTAGGCATCGCGGCAATCTCGATCAATGCCGAGCGCGAGCAGAAATTTGACTTTTCCCAGCCGATTTTCTCCGGTGGATTGCAGATCATGGTGCTTGATCCGCGCTTGGGTGGAGCAACAGCAAATCCACTCAAGTCTATTTTCACCAGCACATTACCAAAACTTTTGGGCTGGGCTTTGTTAATGGTTGCGATCGTCACTCACATCGTCTGGTTAGTTGAGCGTCAGCATGCCGAGGCCATGATCTCTAAGCACTATTTTCCCGGTATTTTTGAAGCGGCTTGGTGGGCCGCCCTAGGGTTGTTAGGGCAGGCAGAGCAGATGCCAAAAGGTCCTCTGGCTAGAGCTATAGCGCTATTCTGGATGGTTGCCTCGGTTGGGTTTATTGCCTATTTTACAGCTGTATTTACAACGGTACTCACGGTTCAACAACTGCAAGGCGATATTCAAGGCATCTCTGATCTGGCCGGGCGAACGGTCGCTACAACCACTGGAAGTACAGCTTCAGAATTCCTGCGCCAAAATCGCATCAACGTAGTAGAGTTCCAAACCATAGATAGCGTTTATGGAGCACTTCTAAACCGCCAGGCGGAGGCTGTCGTGTTCGATTCTGGCGTTTTATCCTACTACGCCACCCATGATGGTCGAAACCAGGTTCAGATCGTCGGCGATATCTTCAAACCAGAAGACTACGGCATTGTTGTACCGATCGGTAGCCCGCTGGGCAAACAGATTGATGTCGCCTTGCTAAAACTCAAAGAAAATGGCATCTATCAAGCGCTCTACGATCAGTTCTTCACCCCGACTGACTGACAAAATTAAAAACGCAATCAAGCAGCTGTAAAGAAATCATGCCGTAGAGCCATTGGCAAAGCCGCCAGACTGAACTGTTTGTCCATTTTTTTTCGAAAGGGGTGATCATCGCTCAGAGGGTGTTTGAAAAGTCATAGATTGTATTGAATTATACCTAGGAAGGTAAAGCCAAGATCCCGGCTGGAACCCATCAGGTGCGAATGGAATGTGTCTAGGACGGTCGAAGAACCTCTGCGGGTGGCGATGGCGATCCAGCCACAGCCAGTAGCTTGTATCGTTGACCATTGCCCCCAGGGTAGATCGCTCAGCAGGTTGGAATTTTGGGATATTCACGGACGGTGAGATAGCCTATAGTGACTTTAGGCATGTTCTAATTGTCAGTGATAAGCGTTTTAACTCACGGTTCGCTCATTTTTTTTAACGTTTGATTAAGGAGATTTCTAGGAAAGAAGATCCCAGTTTTAAACTGGCGACTGTAGCCGCTGTAAGGTGGGCACTGCCCACCATTAGGGAAACTATTTTCCAGAAGTCACCTCATTAGCCAAACGCTGCATGTGGCGTTTGGAGGTATGTTTATCTGGTTGGCTTCACGAGTTGATGGAGAATTCAGAAGGATGGGTGTAGTCAGTGCCTTGGCTAGAGTCTATACCCCCCATTCTGTCGTTGGCAATTCTGAAAAGCCGTTTTGAAATGAGCGCACCGTGAGTTTTAGTGGGAGCTAGGCCAAACATAGATTTTCGGCTCAGCTCTAGGTTCTTTGTATCTACGTCCTTTGCAATGGAGTAAACGATCATGACAGCCAAAAAACCCAACATCCTGATTCTCTGGGGTGATGACATCGGCCAGTTCAACATCAGCGCTTACAACCGTGGCATGATGGGCTACAAGACGCCCAACATCGATCGCATTGCCAGCGAAGGCGCACTGTTCACCGACTGGTACGGTCAACAAAGCTGCACCGCCGGACGGGCCGCCTTCATCACCGGGCAGTCGCCCATTCGCACCGGACTCACCAAAGTGGGCTTGCCCGGTGCCCCCGAGGGCATGAAGATCGAAGACCCGACCATTGCTGGCCTGCTCAAGAACCACGGCTACGTAACCGGCCAGTTCGGCAAGAACCACCTGGGCGATCGCGACGAGATGCTGCCGACCAACCATGGTTTCGACGAGTTCTTTGGCAACCTCTACCACCTGAATGCGGAGGAAGAGCCCGAGCATCCCGACTATCCGAAGGAATCGGAGTTTCCAAATTTCAAAAAGAATTTTGGCCCTCGCGGCGTGATCCATAGCTTTGCCGACGGTCGCATAACCGACACCGGCCCGCTGACCAAAAAGCGCATGGAGACCATGGATGAAGAGGTCAACGCTAAGGCGATCGACTTCATGGAGCGGGCTGCGAAGGAAGACAAGCCCTTCTTCCTCTGGTGGAACAGCACCAAGATGCACATCTTCACCCACCTGAAGGAAGGCGTAGCGGGCAAGACCGGTCTCGGCATCTACGCCGATGGCATGGTCGAGCACGACCGCCAGGTGGGCGAGATGCTGGATAAGCTCAAGGAGCTGGGTCTCGAAGAAAACACCATCGTTATGTATTCCACCGACAACGGGGCCGAGGTCTTCACCTGGCCCGATGGCGGCACCACGATGTTCCGTGGCGAGAAGAACACTCCCTTTGAGGGGGGCTACCGCGTCCCCTGCGTGATGCGCTGGCCCGGTGTGATCGAGCCCGGAACGGTCAATAACGATATCTGTGCCCACGAGGACATGTGCGCGACGCTCCTGGCGGCCGCAGGCGAGCCCGACGTCGCCGAGAAGTTGCTCACGGGGTACCAGGCGATCGGTCGCGACTATAAAGTACACCTCGACAGCTACAACCTGCTGCCCGCGCTCAAGGGTGAGGCGGCATGGCCTCGCAAGGAGTTTCTGTATTGGACCGATGACGGGAGCGTGGCCGCCCTGCGCTATGGCAACTGGAAAATTTCCTTCCTGAAGCAGCCTGCCCACGGGTTCCACGTCTGGGTTCAGCCCTTCGAGGAGTTGCGCGCACCGCTGGTTACCAACCTGCGCATGGATCCGTTTGAACTCGCCCAGGACATCGGCATGGACTACACCCGGTGGTTCCTGGAGCACATGTTTATGATCGCCCCCGCCGCCGCTGGCGTCGCCCGTTGGCTGCAGAGCTTCCGCGAGTTTCCACCGCGCCAGAAGCCGGGTAGCTTCAACCTCGATCGGGTGATGGAAGCCGTGAGCAAGCCCCATTCGGGTGCCAACTAACGCCATCGCCGGTTGGCAAGCTCCCTACAGGGGCGCGTCCCTGTAGGGAGCTTGCACCCAGTTTGAACAGCCCAGGGGCCTGAAATTCTTACCGATGTATGTGGCATGAACATCCAGCTTTTTCAAGGGTTGCGGGGCGTTAAGCAAGCCGACCTACCCACCGAGATTTTGGCCGGGGTGACCCTGGCGGCGTTGATGATTCCGCTCAACATTGGCTATGCCCAGGTGGCCGGGCTACCGGCCACGGTGGGGCTGTACTCGGCGATTTTGCCGATGGTTGCCTTTGCGATTTTCTGTACTTCCCGTCAGTTGGTCGCCAGCCCCGACGCGGCCCTGGCGGCGTTGCTCGGGGCCACCCTGGCCGGGCTAGCGGCACCCGGCGATCCTCGCTACCTGCAACTGGCCTTTGCCATCACCCTGCTTTGCGCCCTGGTCTTTTTTCTGTTTTGGTACTTTAGGCTGGGCTTTTTGGCCAACTTTCTCTCGAAGGCAGTGCTGGCGGGCTTTATTACCGGCCTGGGCATTGAGGTGTTGACCAGCCAGGTCAAAAAGATTATGGGCATCTCCGTAGAGGCCGAGGGCTGGTTTCGCGAAGTCTTTGAGATCATCGGCAAGGTGGTGGAGGCCAACCTCTACACCGTGGCGATCGGGGTGGGCAGCATTGTGATCATTCGGCTGCTGAAGCGGTTTGCCCCCCAGATTCCTGGGGCCCTGGTGGCCCTGGTGATCATGACGGTATTGGTGGCCGCGCTCAACCTCGATCAGCAGGGGGTGAGCGTGCTGGGGCAAATTCCCGCTGGGCTACCCAGTCTGACCCTACCCCAGGTCACCTTGGGTGATTGGGGTAGCCTGTTGCCCGGTGCCCTGGCTATGTGTGGCATTACCCTGGCAGAGGGGTTGCTGTTGGGCCGCAGCTATGCCCAGCGGCGGGGCT
>JAIXVO010000535.1 GCA_027482985.1 Cyanobacteriota bacterium | reverse complement strand
GCCGGACGGATGCCACTATTGGATAACACGGCCAGGAGGATTGCGATCGCTACAAAATGTCGGTTCATGCCTCAAAAAACTCCATGAAAAGATGCGCCTGTCCTGCTGAATATCGACAAGCGGTGATGGGGATATAAATTGTGAAAAAAGATGCCGGAACTGCTAAATTCAGAGTTCCCGGAATTGCGGTAGGATACGAACCAATCCCGCTCAAAGGGACTGAAAGAATGGATTGCAACCCTGGTGCGGCCCGGACAATGAGTCTCGCTGGCCGCGGTCAAGGTAGCTACATGGATCACTGCCAGCGTTCCGTGAATTGGCTTCGCAAACTGTGATAGGGTACGCATCGGTAGTCCGTGCAGCCCCCCCTTGAGTTATCCAATGGTTGCGGCTGGATTATGCAAGTCGCCTGTCCCGACTGTTGACTTCAAGGATTCATCCCATGCTGGTAATCGGTTTGATGAGTGGCACTTCGGTAGATGGCATTGATGCCACCCTGGTAGACATTTCTGGCACCACCCACGATTTACAGGTGCAGTTAATCCATGGCATCACGGTGCCTTATCCCGCCGCGCTGCGGCAGCAAATCCTTGATGTCTGTGGCGGGGCAGCACTCTCGATCGCGGCATTGGCTGAACTGGATGACGCGATCGCGACGCAATTCGCTCAAGCCGCGATCGCCGTTCAGCAAGATCATCCTCCCGCGACCCTGATCGGTTCCCACGGGCAAACGGTCTTCCATCGTCCGCGTCAAGGTGCCTCAGACCGCGGCGGTCTGCAAGCCCGCCAACCGCTCAAGCTGGGTTACAGTCTGCAATTGGGGCGGGGTGAGTTGATTGCTCACCAGACGGGCATCCAGACCGTGAGTAACTTTCGAGCAGCGGATATTGCCGTTGGCGGCGAGGGTGCGCCCCTGGTGCCGAAAATTGATGCGTACTTGCTGGGTCACGCCGCCAAATCCTGTTGTGTGCAGAACTTGGGCGGGATTGGCAACGTGGCTTATTTACCCGCCCGTCATGGCGATCGCTGGGAAGCATCGGTTTTAGGCTGGGACACAGGTCCCGGCAATAGCCTGCTGGATTTAGCCGTGGTGCAGTTCAGTGAGGGCACCCAAACCTACGATCACAACGGCAGTTGGGCAGCTACCGGACAACCTTATCTCCCCCTAGTGGAACACTGGCTGCAACAGCCATTCTTTCAACAACCACCCCCCAAATCCACTGGCCGAGAGCTATTCGGAGCCGACTACCTGCACCAGTGCCTCCAGGATTGTCAAACTCACAGCATCACCCAACCCGCCGACATCCTCGCCACCCTAACCGACCTCACAGCCGCCGCGATCGCCCATAGTTACCGCACCTTTTTGCCCCAACTCCCGGATCAAGTGTTTCTCTGTGGCGGCGGTAGCCAAAACCCCTACCTGCACCAGCGCATCCAGCATCACTTACCCGAACTACCCGTCCTCACCACCACCCAAGTCGGACTCGATGCCAACTTCAAAGAAGCGATCGCCTTTGCCGTTCTGGCCTACTGGCGACATCATCACATTCCCGGCAATTTGCCCTCAGTCACGGGAGCGCGGCAAGCGGTGTTGTTGGGAGAGGTGAATGGGGGATAGGGGATAGGGAGAAGAAGGAGACAACCCCAACCCCCGAAATACCCTATAGTTGGGGACGGCAGAAGTTACAGCGCAGTGGATCATGAGTCAGATGAAGCAGTGGGTTCGCACACGAGCGGCGCAGGTGCAGGTGGGGTTGCAACAGGTGGGGCAAAGCAGCCAACGCTGGGCACGGCAGAACTTACCAATTCTGGGGATTTTTCTGCTGGTGGGGGCGATCGCCCTCTGGCATACGCTATCCCAATTGGGAACGGCGGTGATTGGGCAAGATGGGAGTGCGACGCTGTGGCATTTTTGGTGGTTGCGACAGGCATTGTGGCTGAATTTTGATGTGATGATCACGAGTCATACCGTTTTCCCGTTTCAGCAAAATCTCCTGCTCACGCTGTCGCCCGTCTTCAGCCTGCTGTTTAACGGCTTGACGCAACTGGCGATCGCCCCCCAAGTTGCCTTTAACCTGCTCTATTTCGTCAGCTTCCTGTTTACGGGCTGGGCGATGTGGATTTACCTCAACAGTCGGCGGTTGCCGCAGCCGATTGTCCTGCTGGTGTCGGTGTTGTTTGCCTTCAGTCCGCTGGTGATGGCCTGTATTCGGCAGGGACGGCCAGATTTCATCGCCCTGGGCTGGTTGCCGCTGGGTTGTTTGGTGCTGGATCAGATGCAGGCTCAAGTCGGCAAGCGGCGAGGCATCGGGTTATTTTTAGTGGGGTGGGGTGCCCTCCTGACTAGCTTCACGGTTGGCACCCTAGCCTTTACGGTCTGGATTCCCTACCTGGGCTACAAAATTTGGCAAACTCAGAGCCGCGATCGCCAGGTATTCATTGATCAGGTGTTATTCCAGGCGTTACTCTATCTGGCGGCTTGTATGACCTACCCGCTGCCCGGTCTGCTCAAAACCCTCGGCAATCTGGCTCCGGAAGTCATGCCCTTTCCCCTGGCAGCAGAAATCCTCTCCAATTCCAGCAGTCTGATCCTGCTCTACATCACCTGGCTCCTGCTTCTGATCGTGGCGCTGATTAACCCAGAAGGGGGACGAGAGCGCTGGTTTTGGGCAGGGTTGTCCGGCAGTCTAGTGGGCATCGCGATCGCGAGTCAATTGACGGGACTGTTCCCGCGATCGCTGTTTTCGCCCGCCGATTGGCTCATGCCCGCCAGCTTTACCGGGAGCCTGTTGATTGCCACCAGCCTCACGCCTTTTTGGGAACGAAGGGCTGCTACCACTGCCGCCCCGCTGATTGTGGTGGGACTGTTGGTTGCCGTTCTGGCGGGTCAGGCTGCACCGCCGCTGGTGCCCTGGCAGGGTGCTGCGGCCTATCGTGCCATTGGGCAAGAGGGTGGAGATTACGCCATTTTGGATGTGCCCTTTGGGGTGCGATCGCTGATTACGGAGCAGACCTTCGGGACGGGTGCTAATTCAGAGCAGTATGCCGCCGCTCATCGCAAACGCACCTTAGTTGGCACCCTAACTCGTCCTGGTAACGAAGTGTTTGAGTCCTACCAGCGATCGCCCCTGTTCCAATTTTTGGCGGGTGAAGGCACAACTGCCCCGGCTGAGGCGACGGCATCTTTGCAAGCCACGATTCAAAAACAGCGCGTGGGCTATGTGATTGCTCACCCGTTGGAACTGGAAGCAAAAGGGCAGAGCGATCGCCTGACCTGGCTCAAATCCCAAGCGGCACTTTGCCCAGTTTTTGAAAGTTCTACTGCGATCGTCTATCGCACCAACTGGCATCCGTTTGGGTGTGACCAACTATTGAAGTAAAGCCTTGAACAGCTAATTACTGATAACTCTTTGGTCCCTCATCCCTAAATCCCTTCTTCCACAAGGGGCGAAAGAACTTCCAACAAAAACTTGGCTTGCAAGCCCCTCTCCCGCTTTGGGAGAGGGGTTGGGGTGAGGGCGGTTCGAGTTTTGTTAGGTAAGCCTCACTGCGCCTGTACGGTTTCCCTCAATGTCTAAACCCCTTGGCAGATCTACAGTAGGGATGTGGCGAAACAAGCTGAAATGACTCAAGTAACGTTGAATCAAGCCCTCAGTTTGCCAGCTACAAAAACGCTTGTTCAGTAACAGTTAATTCCCTGAAAGGTTGACTTTGTTCGATTTGCTGAACTGATTTGTTGCTGAGGTATTTCGAGGTGAGAACTATGACATTAATTCGTTGGCAACCCTGGCAAGAATTTGATGTATTGCGCCGTCAATTTGATGATTTGTTTGACGAATTGGCACCCATTAGCCGGGTCACTGGCAAGCCCAATGGTCACACCTGGGCACCCGCGATCGAGCTGAAGACGGTGAATGATGCAGTGGTACTGCGGGCGGAACTGCCTGGTATCAACGCTGAGAACCTGGATGTGCAAGTCTCTCGTGAAGCCGTTTCGATCACGGGCGAGTACAAGTCCGAAACCAAGACGGAAGACAAGCAACATCAAATCCATCGCTCCGAATTTCGCTATGGCAGCTTCCATCGGGTCATTCCCTTGCCCGTGGCGGTACAAAACGATCAGGTCAAAGCCGACTTCAAAGATGGCATCCTGACCCTGACGCTGCCCAAAGTTGAAGCCGAGAAGCCCAAAGTGGTGAAGCTCAACTTGGCTGAAGCCACAACTAACGGTGCCGAAACGCCTGCCCAATAGTAGAAATGGGCGATCGCCCGTTTGAGTCATAAGTGTTGAGTGCTAATTAACTGACCTGAGGATGAAATGGTTTTGATCCTCAGGTTTTTTTAATGGGAGGGAGGGGAAGGGAGGGAGAGGGAGAGAAAGGAAGAAGGAAGGGGGGGGAGGAGTCAGAAGTCAGAAGTGGAAAGAATGTAGAGATCTATCCTTAGCACCAGAGTCGTCGTTGGGAGCATGGTTCGGGCGAAGCCATCATGAGCTTCAACTTAGTTCGTTCCTAGCGGATTGCTCAACAACGTCACCACTAGGGATTGAATGCGAAGTCCCAGCGTTGCCCTTTGGAGGGGGTTCGGGGGACGCAACCGTCCCCCTGAATTAGGCAGGGCTGATTCATGTTAAGGAGGGAAAATTCCCAGCATGGGCAGCAATCGGTCAAAATCATGGCTGAGCAGGTCAATCGCTTTG
>JAIXVO010000394.1 GCA_027482985.1 Cyanobacteriota bacterium | reverse complement strand
CCCTGGTGGATCGACAATTTGCGTCACCCAGCGCGACCCCAGAGCCACTCCCGCCACGCGGCCATAAATCATTTTGCCCGTTTGCTGTTCTGGTGGCGTGGGGGCTTTGTCTCGCGGAGTCGATAACCCGCTGGTCGTGAGTAAAGTTTGCCATTCTGCCACAGTGGGCGATCGCTCGTTGCCGCTGGCATCCGTCGGCGCAAATTTCGCCAAACTCGCCAGGTAGATCGGGGCACTGCTCCGCGCCCGAATGAGAGACGATCGCCCATTCAGCGGCGGCGTTAAGGTCTTCACCGGAATCGGCAAGTTCAGCAACATCCGACTTGCCCCTGGCGGAATCACAATTTGCGCTGGAAAGTCGACCTGCCGTTGCCCCCGCAACACATCCAGCATGGCGCGACTCCCCGGTCCCGCAAACACGTTGCCAGCATCATTCGCGACATAAGGTGGCAGCACAATAAAGGGGGCATCCGGCTGACTCAAATAACTTGCGGCTTGCAAAATATCCACCGTCACGGCTTGCCGACCGGGGTTATACATCAAAATCCCCAGGTACAACGTCCGTAAGTCATCCGGCTGGGGCGCTCTGGCGATGTGATGGGCAAACACATCAAACCGCCCCCCAAAAGGAAAGTTGAGATGGGCAGCAGGCACCTGTTTCCCCGCTGGCGGCAAGGTCGATAACAAAATGCCTTCCTGCAACACCAATTCCGGGCTGTTGCTATTGAACACGGGCACCCCATCCAACTGTCCCGGCAAAACGCGCACCACTTGCGGCACACGAATCTCCTGACTGGGTGGGGCGGGAGTCGCCTGCGCCAACATCAACGACGATAACATCGACAGCATGCCACTCCATCCTGCTCAACAAGCCTCTATCCTGCCATATTCATTGGTTCCCATTCACGTTGTTAAGCCAAGTCACTGCCGCTCATTTGGAGGGCATCAGAACTTTGGAGCAGCGACGGACATGGATTAAGCGGTTACAGGCAAACTCGGCATGCCAGCCAGACAATGTTGCTGCAACTGGATCGTATCGGCAGGCGTAGACCGCAGCCAGCGCGTCACTAAATCTCCCCATTTGACTGGCAGTAGGGTCTGGTACCAGGTGTTGTAGGATTCTTCAGACAACGCCGCATAGAGGGCTGGATTCCCCAATAGTTGCTGGATTGAGGTGGCTAGAGCCATAGAGTCTTTGGCGCGAAAAATCATTGCACTCACGCCATGTTTCAGGTAGTCGCGAAACATGGGATGGTCAGACGCAATGATCGGTGTCCGAGCACAGAGCGCATGGTGAATAGTCAGTGGAAACCCTTCAGTATATTCGTGCCAACTGGGGACTAAGACGACATCCGCCGCACGCATCTGGGGCACGACTTCCGCATTGGGAATGATGCCTGCAAATTCTACAACGTCTGCAATCTGAAGTTCAGCGGCTAATTGGGCAAAGCTGCCAGCCCCATCTCGCCCCACCACTTTTAATTGCACCGGAAACTTTTGTTGGCGTAAATGCGCGATCGCCCTTAACACATCGCCCACCCCCTTTGGTTCAGCCAGCGAACCGACATAAATCAGCTTCCAGGGTGCCGTCGCACACTGCATCGTTTTCGGTTGATAGGAACCGGGCGTGTTCTCAATCAGCAAATCCCATGGCACAATTTTCTCTGGCTTTACGCCCAGCGATCGCAGTTGCTTGGCGGCAGTCATCCCATAGCTGCCCACCCAATCGATTTGCGGGTGGTTCAACAGTTGCCGGAGGCGAAACCCCCGAAAGCGATCGCGCCAGCTTGTCAGCACAATGGATTCCGATAAAATGTTAATTACTTTGAGGTGTTTTTGAATTGCCCAGCGCAAAACCTTCCGCATCGGTACCCCGATAACCAGATGTGTGGGTTGTTGCTGTTCGATCAGGCGAATCACCTCATCCTCATCGACTAGTCCCTGAAATCCTCCGCCAATCGCGCGGACACCGTTTTCTAAAAGCTCGTTGTAGGGCTGCTCTGTCAAACAACAGAGGACGGCCACTTCTTCGCAATATTTAGTAAATTCTGCGACAGTATTAACCGAATATTTCTGGGCATAATAATTTTCAGTACCACCTCTGGCAAACCGTCGTACGGCTTCTCGATAGTCGCCAGCATATTGCAGGATTAAGAGTTTCATTTTCGATTCGGTTCCGTGGTGTAAGTCAAAATTTGTCATAGGTTCGTTGCAGAGAACGGGGTCTGCTTCGACATTCTTATTTACGTCCTACCTTACTGTGCCAAGGAATTGTCAATCGCCATCAGCTCCTAGGCACTGACCATGGGAAATATACATAGATTCCCTCTCAGCCTTTACCAAGCCTTTATGAATGGGGTCTGCAATTGCCTCACTTCTCCCTCAGCAGATTACTGAATTTAGGCTAAGGTTGAGAGTTGTTGATGCCATCGGTTAACACTTATGCCGAAATATGTGATGTGGGGCACTTACTGTGAAGACGTGCTGGAAAAGCGATCGCCCTTTCGCCAAGCACACTTGGATGGCCTGGCGCAGCAAAAAGCTGACGGGATTTTGATTACCCTCGGCCCGACCAAAGATGTGACCCAATGTTTCGGCATTTACGAAGCCGCCGACGAGTCCACCATTTGTGCCTTGATTGAAGCCGATCCCTACTGGCAAAACGGCATCTGGACGGAGTACCAGGTGAAGGAATGGATTCAGGCAATTTAAGGCAAGCGGCAGCGGGCTGGCGGCGCTAGCGCATGGCCCCTGCAAACAATTCCGGCACACTTTCGCGCCGCAGAAAAGCACCCCCGGCAGCTGGGAGTAAATTCAGGTTTTGATCGAGTGCTTGCCAAAAGTAAGAGAACACCATCCCCGCATCAATGCCTGTACATTGAACAGCATGATCCCAGCGATCGCGGGTATGGGCAGGGGCTGTTAGCAAGAAATAGTGGCGTTGGGAGATGAGTTTGCGGGGTTGAATCCAGCAGGTTTCAACCACACCTAATTTGCGGATGAGGTGCAGATTGGTGAGACCAGACTCTTCCCAGATTTCGCGATGTAAAGCTGCCTCTAAAGTTTCTCCGGCATCTACTCCGCCTGCTGGCACTTGAATTGGGGCTGCTGGACAATCGGGGTGAGCAAACAGTAACAGTTCAGGCTGGCCTGGCAGTGTGTTGCGCATGATGTAAGCAGCAACGCCTACACGAACTCGAACCGATGGAGTCATGCGATCGCCTCATCTATGGATTTTGAGGCATTAACCTCAACTGCCAGCATCGTAATTTCGGATGGAGAACCCAAGCCACTCTCGGTTTACGGTATTGTTTGGAAAGACCTTGATCTTTAACAAAACTCCTATTTCAATGACTTCTGTTATTCCCGATTCTCCCAAACACCACAAGTCGAAAGCCCTCAAACCCTCCAGCCGTCGCCCAGCGAAAGAATTGTGTAGCGAGTGCGGGTTGTGCGATACGTACTACATTCATTACGTGAAAGAAGCCTGTGCCTTCCTGACGCAACACATTGCCGAGTTAGAGACGCAGATTCACGATCGCAGCCGCAACCTGGAGAACGAAGACGAGTGGTATTTTGGCGTGTATCAGGACATGATGGCGGCGCGTAAGCATGACCCCATTCCCGGTGCGCAATGGACGGGCATTGTCAGCAGTATTGCGATCGAAATGCTGAATCGGGGATGGGTGGAAGGCGTGGTGTGTGTCCAGAATACGGAGAGCGATCGGTTTCAGCCGCAGCCTGTCATTGCCACTACCCCGGCAGAAATCTTAGCGGCCAGAGTCAACAAGCCGACGCTTTCCCCGAATCTATCAGTGCTGGAACAGGTGGCGGCATCCGGCATGAAGCGGTTACTGGTGATTGGCGTGGGTTGTCAGATTCAGGCACTCCGCACCGTGGAAAAAGAGTTAGGACTGGAAAAGCTGTACGTTCTGGGGACCCCCTGCGTCGATAATGTCACCCGCGCCGGATTGCAAAAGTTTTTAGATACCACTAGCCGATCGCCCTCCACGGTGGTCTATTACGAGTTCATGCAAGATTTCCGGGTGCATTTCAAACATGAGGATGGTTCGACCGAAACGGTGCCGTTCTTCGGGCTGAAAACCAACCAACTGAAAGACGTGTTCGCCCCTTCCTGCATGACTTGTTTCGATTACGTCAATTCCCTCGCGGATTTGGTTGTCGGCTACATGGGCGCACCCTACGGCTGGCAGTGGATCGTCGTGCGGAACGATCGCGGTCAGGAAATGCTGGATCTAGTCCAAGATCAGATCGAAACCCAGCCTGTAATGTCGCAGGGCGATCGCAAAAATGCCGTCCAACAAAGCATTCCCGCCTACGACAAGGGCGTGACGCTGCCGATGTGGGCGGCTAAACTGATGGGTCTGGCGATCGAACGTATCGGCCCCAAAGGGCTAGAATATGCCCGCTTCTCGATCGACTCCCACTTCACCCGCAACTATCTCTACGTCAAACGCCACTACCCCGACAAGTTAGAGGCCCATGTACCTGACTATGCCAAACGCATCGTGAGTCAATACAAACTCCCGGACGCATAAGCAGTTGAGTCAGGCGATCGCCCCGCTCATCCGTGAGATCTCCCCTGCGCCAACCGCGATCGCGCTTAATCCGCGATCGCGCAAAGGTAATAAGTCCTTGAATTACTGCAAGGTATATTGCAGCAATTCTTAGGCCAAGGTCGAGGTGGCGCGGTGGTATTGCCCGCTGGCGTTGGAGTGACGACGAAGTTGGATATTCCGCCAGCAGCAGCGTGTAAGGCATGACCATTGAGAATGCAAAAATAAAACAGGAGGGTGAGAAGGAGATGTGATTGTCCAAGAAAAAGTTTCGCAAGTCTGTTGACAGTATTCGACGGTAGGTTGAAATTCACTATGAAAAAATTGCCAATGAACAGCAGAAATCAGTACCAGACGAGAATCCAATTAACTATTGGCAAAAATAAATTACTGGTTTACAAAAAAGTTTAGCCAGAGCAGAAAAACGATTGAGGCGAGGACAATGATCTCCAGCATTCAACAACCGATTTCAGTGAATTCCACCCTATCCACCCTCTTATCAGAACTCGGCGAGGAATGTGAAAAGGTGGTCTTTTTACTCAGTCAACTCAAATTAGCCAACTTAACAGATGACTAGAAGGGCAATATTCTAGCCGAACTGACGGGTTCAATCTGTCATCTTCATGTGCATACCGAACACTTACCAGAATTGCTCGAAGATGAAATTTTGGCTTTACCTGATGATGCAGACAGTGAGCATCACGATGAGCATCGGCATGCCAACGATTAACTGAAATGGAAGAGAAAGATCCAATGATTGGGGCAATCCCGGCGATCGCGGAATTTGCGCCAAAGTTAGCCCTGGACTGATGCGTTTGATGGGCAGCAATATCAAGAGACTTCAGTGAGTCCACAATTTCCTGCGATCGCTCGCAAAACCTTGATCCTGAATGATTGCGATCGCGGTTGGCAAATCGGTTCTAGCATTCCCCTGCGTGAGTTTGAACAGGCGCTTACAGATTTCGGGCGTTGAACGTATCGCATTGGTTAATGTCGCCCGTTTGAATGCCCCGTTTGAACCATTGCACCCGTTGCGCGGAACTGCCGTGGGTGAAAGAT
>JAIXVO010000556.1 GCA_027482985.1 Cyanobacteriota bacterium | reverse complement strand
TTCCTATTGCGGTGATTGCCGTCGTCACGATCATGGCTGCGTTTGCCTCATTTTACAGAATTCATGTTGGTTTTTTTGCGATCAATGGGGCTTATCAAACCTTTAACCCAATCCAGCGAATTTTTACGGGACAAATTCCCGGTTTAGACTTTAATCCTTACTTGGGAATAGGTACGACTTACTGGATTGCCGCCTTAGCATTCATTACTGGAAAAAATTTTGCGGCTGTTAATTTCATTAACCATTTTTGGCATCTATTCTGCCATTTTCTCGCCATTTTCATCTTGTTCTATGTCGTGGGTTTCTCCTTTCGGCGATCGCTCTTACTGGCAGCGGTTCTGATCAGCCTGATCACCGGGGCAATGGGTTCAATGACCATTCGGGGGAACGTTGCTTTACGCACTTGGCTGGAACAATTTAATACACCTTTTACCCATAACTATCCCCTGCTGTCAGCCTGGAGCGAACTCACTGAGCCAGGATTAAGTAACTTGGGACTGCGATCGACTTTACCCTTTCTCACTAGCTTAGGTATTCTAATTGGTATTTATTTTGGGCGAAAGAAACCCTTCGTTTTAGTCCTTTATTGTGGTGGATTAATTGGTGTTCAACCGCTTTGGTCGAATGATTATGGGATTATTTCCAGTCTAGTTTTATTTTTAGTTAGTAGTCTCTATATTAGTAAACAGAGAGTTCTTCCTTGGGGCAAGTCGCTGTTAGGATTAACTGTTTCTAGTCTGGGTAGCTTCCTGTTAGTTGGCTCTTTTTTGACTCGCGGAAATCTCGATCGCTGGCTTCAAGCAAATATCTTAGGCATCGCTGGTGAGCAGTTCTGGTACTTTGGTTTTGCTAATTCCAAAATTTTTGAACTCTCCCAACTTTTGCCTGAACCTTTTCTCTATTACTATGTGGGATTACTTGGAGTTTTAGGACTATGGGTAGTTCTTAATCCGCCTCATGTAAGACATACCTTATTGCTCTACATGGCATGGACTACATTCGGTGCTGGATTTGTTTCTGTAGTGGGAGGTAGTAGTAGTAGCCGCTATTTTGTGCCGACGTTCTTTGTGTCCTATTTTGTGATCGGTTTCTTGGGGTTTCAACTCGGTAAAACCATGCTTAGGCACTTGCCCATTCAGCGATTTCCATTTTTCCAAAAATTTCGGGAAATTCGCGATCGCTTGCCACTTAAATTACTCACAAAATGCACGCTTTTATTACTCATTGGTTTTTACGCAATGGGTGTCAGAATTGCTTTGAATCAACTCCCTAAAGCACCCAATTCCCCCAACTATTTGTATGTCAAAACATTAGGTGGATGGCTCCCAGACTCATTTTTTAGAACGATTGAAATTGCGAACTATATTCAGGGTAAAACAGTCGATCTACCACCAGAACGCCGTATATTATCAACCTATGCTTCGATGATTGATACGTTGGTCGGATCGCGCAATGCGACTGGCATTGATTATATTATTCATGCTTTGGGTGAACATGCACGGGCACAGTATCGCGATCGCTATCAAGCCGCACAACCGCGATTTATCACCACCATTCGTCAGGATTATTCGACCTGGGAAAATTGGGTTCGGCGAGTTAACTGGTGGTTTTATCGAGAGTTTTTACGCGATTACGAAATTGTGGATGCCACCTTTTATAACCTAATCTGGCAACACCGAGCGGAGTCGCGATCGCTGCCATCAGTTCCCATCCAGTGCGCGATTCAACCGCTACAGTCAAATGTTGTGCAACTCACCTTCACCAGCGATCGTCCCAGTCCTGCGACAGTTGTACCCATTTACTATCTGGATGTCACTCTGGACTATGCGCTGAGCGTGCAACCGTCAGGCATTCCCCTGATCGGCAGTCGGGGGTTGGTCAACGCGACTGAGGTGAAAGTCGCGACCCCTACACCGACAGATGGGCTAGCCACCTATGGCTTACCGCCGCGTCATGACCAGTGGCATCTGCCGATCCCCCATCGCTTGGGCGAACCTGCCGTCCTGACACTTAAGGGCTTTCCAGAACAGCGCTCCTTGTTGCAGGTGACAAGTTGTGAGGCGACGGCACTTGTTCCAGCCGACATTTTGACCCTGACACCGACTACCACTGCCAAAGCCGTCACCGATGCCCAGTGGCAAAATGGCATCGCGATCGCCACCCGCGATCGCAGCGACATTCCCACCCTGGCAGGGTACCTCGCCACCGATCCAATGCCCTATGGCCTCCTAATTCCCGGTATGATGATTGAGTTTCCGCAGAGCGGGGTGCGTCGTGTGGTAGAAATGCGGGGTAACCAAGTCTGGGTCGATGGCGACCCGCTAGACCCCCAACGGGACGGCTACCCCAACCCAATTCGCTTAATCCTACGATGAAGAACAATGGTGTGAGATCGGATGTGTTGGTATCAGTGGTATCGCCCATTCAGGATGCGGCAGATTGGATTGAAACCTATTTGGCCGCGATTTCGGCACTGCTCGCCAGCGAATATAAAGACTTTGAAATTGTCCTGGTGGATAATGGCTCCACGGATGCCACCGTCGAAGTGATAGAGCGATCGCAACAGTCTCTCCGCAATATTCAACTGTATTCTTTAGCGCGATCAATTCCCCATGAGAGTGCGTTTGTGGGGGGGTTGGAATAGGCGATCGGGGATATTGTGATCACGCTGGATGCGGCTTATGACCCAGTTGATCC
>JAIXVO010000049.1 GCA_027482985.1 Cyanobacteriota bacterium | reverse complement strand
TTTGATGATGGCCTGATGCCGACGGTAATGAAAAGGCGGCGCACTGCGAATGTTGATCAACAGTCGTTCGAGATGGGCCTGGGCAGTTTCAGTTTGCCCTTGCGCCAGCAAAATTTTTGCTAACCGCAATACTGACTCCGGATGCCCCCAATGTTTGACATCTCGCTCCAAATGGGTTTGAGCCAGGTTCCAGTCGCCCAGTTCAAATAACACTTTGCCATATAGCAGTGCGGCTTCGCCACAGCGATATTCCGGATCGTGTTGCAGTAATGCCTGCAAATGCGTTTGAGCGATCGCGAGTCGTTTTTGAGTCAAAGTGATTGTGGCTAAACCCCAATGCGCATGAGCATTATATGGTTCTTGTTGGAGTGCTTGATGATAGGCGGCGATCGCGTGTTGCGGTTGTCCAACTTCGCTCAATAAGTTGCCCAAGATTACATACTGATGGGCTTTCCCAATATTTCGAGCATTGGCTTCTGCTGTCCAAATTTGCCGCTGTAAAGTCCAGCGTTTGAGGTAGGGCAGTTCTGCTAACCGCAGACGGGGCAAGGTGCGTAGACAAAAGTAGAGGATTGCGCCCAGGATGTTGAATAGAATCAAAATCCATAACCAGGGGGTGCGATCTGGTTCAGTGCGGACACAGTCGAGGAGCATGGCGAGCCAGAAGGCGATCGCGCAGAGGGTGAAGAGGTTGGGCATTGGTAATGGGTGCTGGGTAATGGGGAGTGGGTAGTGGGTAATGGGTAATGGGTAATGGGTAATGGGGAGTGGGTAATGGATGATGGGTAATGGGTAATGGGGGATGGGGAGAGCGAATTAGCGGAGTGAGGCGGTGAATGGGGGGATAGAAAACTCGGAGAGTTGATGAGGATTGATGGGATGACTGGTGAATGGACTCAATCTCCGAGGTTGAGGCAGATTAAAGGCGAGCGTTGAAGTCGCGTTGGTGGACGGCATTGAGGAAGGCACGACGGAGGCGATCGCGTTGAGACTGATGGAAAGGTTCCGGTAATTGTGGCGTTGCTGGTGAGGACTCGTCCCCGATTTCAGTGTACCGTTGCTTGTTCTGCAAGATGAGCTCGACGGCTGCCAGGAAATAATCTGTTGGCGATTTCAAGTTATGCCCTTGTACCAGGTCATAGGCGTAAAGGGTTTTTGTTTCTGCAATCAGGCGTTTTAAATCAGCTCCAGTGAATCCATCGGTGGCGATCGCCAGTTGTGGCAGGTCAACATCCCGTAAGGCGAGGGAAATTTGGCTCAGGTAAATCTGCAAAATTTCAGTGCGGGCGGCGGTATTCGGTAACCGCATTTCCAGCCATAGTTCAATCCGTCCAGAGCGCACCAGCGCCGGGGGCAGACTGCGCACATCCATGGCGGTCATCATCACGCAGACTTGTCCTGCCGTGGCACTTTCTAAGCCATCCAATAAAGTCAGTAAGTAGCGATATAGCCCGGTGTCGCCCCCTTCTTCAAAAATTACATCGGTGTCATCGATGAAGACGATCGCGGGAGCATTTTGTTTAGCCGCTTCAAAGATGTATTGAATTTTGCGATAAAAGTCGCCTGTACCTGCAATAAAGGTGCCGTCAATCAGAAAAAATTTGCTTTTGAGCCGATGGGCTAAAGCCCGTCCAATGGTAGTTTTGCCTGTGCCAGGAGGCCCTGCTAACAATACCCCTCGTTTGGGTTGTAAATCCAGTTCTTTTGCTAATTCATCTTGTTCTAAGGGAATGATTAAGTTGGCTTCCAAACTTTGTAAGACATCGTCAATTCCCTTCAGCGAATCCAGATTGGCAGGTTGAACTTCACCCAGATCAATGTTGCTACTCAATTGTTGTGATTTTAAGTATTCAATGAAGCTTTCGGTAGTCAAATCTGCATCTTGGTTCAATTCCATACAGGTGCGACGGAGTTGATAGCCACTGAGATGAGAGGCGAAGCGATAGATTTTATCGTAGTCTAAACGTGTGGCGAGTTCTTGCTGAAGATACCGCTGACACAGGAACTCATAATCCTTCACTTGAAACTCCTTCAAGGGGACAAGTCCCGTCTGGTGATAATCGTTGCGGAGTCGAAAACAGTCGAAACTGGTGGTGACTAAAAATGTTTTCTGGTGTTGGGTGGCATAGGCACAGAGTTTGCGGATGGGTAATGTTAGTAAACCAGGACGAACATTCGATTGCTGGCAAACTTGCATGAGCACCTGCAAATCATCCACAATCACCACTGGATGTTGTTGGAGAGCTGTCATCACCATCGTTTCAAAGGCTTCTTCGATCGCCAGTGGATGATATTGCCGCGTCTGATCGATGAAGTTGTACATTTGCAACAGTTCTCCACCCAACTGTCGATGAGCATGATGCAGGATGGTTGTTTTCCCCGTTCCTGTATCGCCCATGATTTCGATGACGGGATGAGTGGGTAATAGATGCAGAAGATGGTCAAATGCTTGTTGCTGTGTAGGGCTTAGTTGAGTCAGCATGATTAATGTCCTTCATCAGAAGCAGGATAGAAATAGTGGTAAAGCTAACCCTGATTAGCGATCGCGGAATGATGCGGAGGTAAGCCTCAGAGGTTCTAGAAATCTCTGAGGCTTGTCAGTCTAGACTGCCTTAGAACTTGTTTCTGACGTTTCTTTCTAGTTCGGGCGCAATCCAGCATATGCAAGCAGGCGATCTAGTCTGCGCCTAATCAATGACTTGGACTGTGGTGGTAAAAACACTGGTTTGATGGGTGTCCAGTTGGGGTCGGACAGCGGGGCGATCGCGCTCTGCTTCAGCAATCACAGGTGTTGTCACATCTTGCAAGAGCCGTTGAATGGTTTGTAAACTGGTTTCCTCGGTTGTTGTCGGACTGCGAGTTTGGTCATCCAGCACGATCGCTTGATCGGTTGCCAGTCCGCGACTCCGAGCGATGGTTTGTAATCCTCGCAAGGTGGTTCGCAGGGGGGTCGTACTGGTCACAATCAGCAG
>JAIXVO010000170.1 GCA_027482985.1 Cyanobacteriota bacterium | reverse complement strand
GACATTATCAACAAAGGGCTGACCAATGCTGAACTATTGCGCGGCGTGAAAACGGCCTACGACCAGGGTTGGGATCGGGTCAAGCTGTATTTCATGATTGGCTTGCCAGGGGAAACGGATGTAGATGTGTTGGGCATTGCTGAAACCATTGAATGGTTGCAGCGGGAATGTCGGGTGAAAGGTCGCAAACCAATGGGCTTTAATTTGACCATTTCCAACTTCACGCCCAAACCGCACACTCCTTTCCAGTGGCATTCCGTCTCCACCACGGAATTTACCCGCAAACAAGCCCTCTTGCGCGATGCGTTGCGCTCCATCCGGGGGTTGAAAGTCAATTTCACGGATGTGCGCATTTCTGCGATGGAAGATTTTGTCGGGCGGGGCGATCGCCGTCTCGCTTCAGTGGTGCGTCGTGCCTGGGAACTGGGTGCCGGGATGGATGCCTGGTGGGAAAGTTTGGATCGCGCTTTTGCCGCCTGGACGCAGGCGATCGACGAATCGGCGTTGACCTGGAAATATCGGCAGGTGGAAAGTGGGGAGTGGAATGTGTTTGGGGAGAAGGGAGGAGAGAGGAATTGGGAGGGAGGAGAAGGGAGTCAGGAGTCAGGAGTCAGGAGTCAGGAGTTAGGAGTCAAGAGTCAGGAGTTAGAAGGCGGGCAGCAGGAGCAAGCGCTGAAGGCTTTGTATGATGCGCCGTTGCCGTGGGACCATTTGGATACGGGGATTGCGAAACAGTGGTTGCAGGACGATTTGCAGCGGGCTTTAGCGGCGGCGACGGTGCCGGATTGTTCGTTTGAGGGGTGTTCTCACTGTGGGGTGTGTGGGCTGGACTTTGGGCATAACATTGTGGTGCCGCCGCCTGCCATTCCAGATTTCACGGGGCAATTTGTGCCGAATCAGCAGCGGGTGCAACGGTTGCGGGTGTGGTTGGGCAAGCAAGGCGAAATGGCCTATCTTAGCCATCTGGATTTGATGCGGTTGTTTGATCGAGTGGTGCGACGGGCGGCGTTACCACTGTCTTTCAGCGGCGGGTTTCATCCCGGCCCCCGGATTATTCCCGCTAATGCTTTACCTTTAGGGACAACCAGTTCCGGCGAAATTGTGGACTTCGAGTTGACGGCGGAAATCGCCCCTGAAGAATTTCGTGCCCGTCTCGCCGCACACCTGCCCCCCGACATTCCGGTTTACCAGGTCGAAGCCGTTCCCTGTAGCGATCCAGCCGCAACGCAACTCTTGGAACAAGCCGCCTATCGGCTCCGAGTGGCGATCGCGACCGACCCCACATCCCCTCTCCCCTGGCAAACCTGGATCGATGCGGTGCTGGCGCAACCTGAATTTTGGGTCGATCGCAAAACCAAATCGGGCAAAGTGCAAGCGGTCAACCTGCGCGATCGCCTGTTCAGCCTAAATTGGCATCCCGACCCCGCAGATGCCTCGACGGCAACCCTGTCCTACATTGGCAGTTGTCGAAACGATGGCACGTTACTCCGCCCAGAACAGGTCATCCATATGCTGGAAACCGTCGCGCAACAGGAATTCCATCTGTTGCAAATCCACCGCGAGCAGTTAATTTTGGCCACCAGCCTCTAATTCTCTCTCCCGCTGCAACTACTCCAATCCAGGGCAAGCACAAGGCATTGCCCCTACCTGCTCCTGCTCAAATCCAAGCAAGACGTACCAGCGGTACGTCTCTACAGTCCTCCTGACTCCTGACTCCTGACTTCTGACTCCTGCGTATTGATTTTTGAATTTTAGTAGCACACCAGTCGCGCCGCGTTATAATGCTTTTCAACAGAAGTTGTTGCGAATTGACAGACACAACTGCGGGAAATCGCCATCTATTTAGTGTCGGGTCTGTCGCAGCACGCTTCCCCAGGATTTCTACTTTTTAGCAGGACTTGATACCCAAAAGCTGATGGGTGGTCATGTGTTGGCGCAAGTGTTGAGCTAAGTGATGTATTTCGTTGCTAGTCACTCCAGGATGGTTATCCTCCGGGTCGCAGCTAGAACGCTCTTTTGCATCTGCGTAGCTCCGTGATTTCGTAGGTGTCTTAACTATTACTGAAGCCGCTTGAGAGGTCGTTGAAGTGCCCTCAAAGCGATCGCCAATTTTGAGGAACTTGAATGCCCAAGCAAATTATTATCGCAGAGCAGCATCGCATCGCTGCCGTCTTTTCCGAAGATCAAATCCAGGAACTTATTGTCGCTACGGGGACGCATCAGGTCGGCGATGTTTACCTGGGGGTGGTGGAAAACGTATTGCCGGGGATTGATGCCGCCTTTGTCAACATTGGGGATACCGAACGGAACGGCTTCATTCATGTGAGTGATTTGGGGCCGTTGAAATTGCAACGACAGGCTGGGTCGATTACGGAACTTTTGCGCCCGCAGCAGAAAGTGCTGGTGCAGGTGATGAAAGAACCCACTGGCAACAAAGGGCCGCGCTTAACCGGGAATTTGTCCTTGCCGGGACGCTATTTGGTATTGATGCCCCATGGTAAAGGTGTGAATCTGTCCCGCCGGATTCGGAATGAAAATGAACGGAATCGGTTACGCGCCCTGGCGATTCTGATTAAGCCGGATGGCATGGGCATGGTGGTGCGGACAGAAGCAGAAGGGATGCCGGAAGATGCCATCATCGAAGATCTGGAAGCCTTGCAGGAACAATGGGACAGCATTTGTCGGGAAGGCGGCTCGAATCGCGCTCCGGCACTGCTGAACCGGGATGATGATTTCATCCAACGGGTGCTGCGAGACGTTTACAGCAATGATGTCAATCGCATCGTGGTCGATTCCCACACGGGATTGCGTCGTGTTAAACAACATCTGATGACCTGGGGCGGCGGCAAGTTGCCACAAGGCGTGCTGATCGATCAACACCGCGATCGCATTCCCGTCCTGGAATATTTCCGCGTCAATGCCGCCATTCGCGAAGCCCTCAAACCTCGCGTCGATCTGCCTTCTGGTGGCTACATCATCATCGAACGCACCGAAGCGCTGACCGTGATTGATGTCAACTCCGGATCGTTCACCCGCTCCGCTACAGCCCGGGAAACAGTCCTCTGGACCAACTGCGAAGCCGCGACCGAAATTGCCCGGCAACTGCGACTCCGCAACATTGCAGGGGTAATTATTGTGGACTTTATTGATATGGAGTCTCGGCGTGACCAATTGCAAGTGCTGGAGCATTTCAACCGAGCCCTGCGATCGGATAAAGCCCGTCCTCAAATTGCCCAACTGACCGAATTGGGGCTAATTGAACTGACCCGCAAACGGCAGGGCAAAAATATTTACGAATTGTTTGGTCGTCCCTGTCCTACGTGTGGCGGCTTAGGTCATCTCGTCCACCTCCCCGGCGAAGCCGATGGAGCCGAAGAAGAAGCGCCAGAACGGGTGCCGACCACTGCTTTCCGGGAGTCTCGCCTCGATCGCAGTAGCCGGGGTCGCGATTTGCCGGACATCCCGCTGCCGATGGAATTGCCCTGGGAAGGTCGGGATGAGGAAGAAGAGGAAGATGGGCCAGAATTTTCCACCCACCCCAGTTATCCCGATGGGGGGAACAACAACCGTCGCCGCCGTCGTCGTCGGGTCGGCGAAGAGTTGAACCGGGAACGGGGCAGCGGCGGCAGTCGTGGGGGTTGGGAAGAAGGGCGATATGGTCAACCCACCCCTGCCTTTGACGGCAATGGGGGCGGCGAGTCAGATAATGAGCCAGAAGAAGTCAGCGAACCCAAGTTACGGCCAGAACCGGTGCGGGGTCGCGGTCGTGGTCGCGGTCGGCGCGGGGAAGCACCACCGGAACGAGAAACGGCAGAGTTGCCCGAACCCACATTTGAGAAAGAAGCCGCACCCGTTGAAGTTGAGGAAAAACGCGGGCGATCGCGGCGGGAACCGAAACCCACCGAACCACCCGAACTGGTGACGGTAGAAATGTCACCCGACGAACAGGATGTATATGCGTGGATGGGCATTTCGCCATTGGTGTTAGCCCAGCAAGAGGTCAAGAATCCCCGCACAGCCCTGATTTCAGTGGTCTTACCCGGAGAAGCACCCGCCTTACCCGCAACGGATGAGGCGGATGAGGAACCAGACCCTATCGCGATCGCCCCTGATTTCACCGCAGTCGAGGACGACGATGAGGATGAAGACGAACCCGTAGCGGCACCAGAACCAGAACTGGCGATCGAGGTAACTGATCCCGCAGACGCTGAATCCGATGCGGGCAATGGGGTTCCCCGTCGTCGCCGCCGTCGCTCTTCCGCCACTTAAGAACTGGCAGAAGCATCACATCTCAGATCTGGGTGAATGGACATCATCAGCTTCAACTTAGGCTCACCTCTAGGGACAACTTCAACAACGTCACCACTAGCGACTTTTTGCGAAGCCCCAGCGTTGCCCTTTGGGGGGGGTTCGGGGGACGCAACCGCCCCCTGAATTCGGGGGGTTTGGGGGGCTGCCACCCAAGCCCAGACGCTTGGCTGTGGTCAAAGACTCGCGCAACTCCCAAGCGTGCAGGTTCTCAAGTAGCTCTGTTTTGAGATTCAGGGCGAGAGTCTGAGATCAGCCGAAAAGCCTTTTACAACCAAAGTTTTAGCCTCAGTCGAAACCAGTACTGGTCATTCGTCCCGCCAGCAGACTATTTTGAATGCCGGGATACGAATTACTACAAGTTCTTGAGTGCTCAGTTCCAGCAGTTTTTCCATCGCTGCACCATGCCGCGTCAATCTCGCCCAAACAATCATCAACTGAGTCTTCTCAGCCTCCCTGACTCACCCGGAATCGTAGCAGGGGTGGATGAAGTCGGACGAGGTGCGTTATTTGGACCTGTGGTAGCAGCCGCCGTGATTTTGCCTGATGCAGCATTGGAGCCATTAACGGCGGCGGGAGTCAGAGATAGCAAACAATTGTCCGTCGCACAACGCCGCGATCGCGTGCAACTGATTTACGAACTCGCGATCGCCTGTCGCATTGGCTATGCCTCAGTCCGCGAAATCGATCGCTTCAACATTTTGCAAGCCTCTCTGCTGGCAATGAAACGCGCCATCAACCGCCTGCCAGTCAAGCCTGACCTTTGTCTCATTGATGGCAATCAGCGGATTCCCGGCTT
>JAIXVO010000591.1 GCA_027482985.1 Cyanobacteriota bacterium | reverse complement strand
TGCGGAAGGGCAACGGCGCTACGTAGAATCTCTCAGTGCTTACGCCCGCCAGTTTTTAGGGCAGGTGGATAAGCCCGATGTGGATGCGATCGAGGGTCTGAGTCCCGCCATTTCTATCGACCAGAAATCGACTTCCCATAACCCCCGCTCCACGGTGGGGACGGTGACCGAGATTTACGATTACCTGCGACTGTTGTTTGGACGGGCGGGAGAACCCCATTGCCCAGTGTGCGATCGCTCCATCGCGCCCCAAACCATTGACCAGATGACCGATCGCATCCTGGAACTGCCCGATCGCACCCGCTTTCAAATTCTGGCTCCCGTCGTGCGGGGTAAAAAAGGGACGCATAAAAAATTACTGTCCAGTCTCAGTGCCGAAGGCTTTGTGCGGGTGCGGATTAATGGCGAAGTGCGGGAATTGGGCGACGCGATCGAGCTGGACAAAAACCATAGCCACACCATTGAAATTGTCGTCGATCGCCTCGTGAAAAAAGAAGGCATCGAAGAACGGCTGGTGGATTCCCTCTCCACTTGTTTAAAGCATTCTGGCGGGATTGCTGTAATTGATTTCGTCGCCGAGACTGAGAGCAAAGGGGCGGAAACCGCGAGTCCAGGCCAAGAAACCAGCAAGGTGATTGAGTTTCCAGGTGGCAAAGCCCTCAAAGCGGCAGAGGCAGGCGGCAGCTATGGTGATTCGCCCCCAGCAGCGACCCTCCCCACCGCGCCCCTCGTCTTCTCGGAAAACTTTGCCTGTCCTGAACATGGGGCAGTCATGGAAGAATTATCACCCCGCTTATTTTCGTTCAACTCGCCCTATGGCGCTTGTCCCGAATGCCACGGGTTGGGCAGTCATCGCAAATTCTCGCCAGAACTGGTAGTACCGAAGCCAGACTTACCCGTTTACGCCGCGATCGCCCCTTGGTCGGACAAGGACAACACCTACTACCTCTCCCTCCTGTGTAGTGTTGCCACTGCTTTCGGCTTTGATATTCAAACGCCTTGGAAAGACCTGACAACCGAGCAACAGCACGTCGTTTTACATGGCTCCAAAGATCCGATCTGGATTGAGGTCGATTCTCGTTACCGGGACAATAAAGGGTATAACCGCCGCTATGAGGGCGCTCTCCCCATGCTGGAGCGGCAATATCAGGAAGCGGGTTCCGATTTATATAAACAAAAGCTGGAGCAGTATCTCGTCGATCAGCCCTGTGATGTGTGTCAGGGCAAGCGGCTGAAGCCGGAAGCCTTAGCGGTGCGGCTGGGACAATTTCGGCTGCATGACTTGAGTTCCACCTCGATTCGTGATTGTTTGCAGCGGGTGAATGCCCTGCAACTCAGCTCCCGACAGGCGCAAATTGGGGATTTGGTACTACGAGAGATTAAAGCTCGACTTCAGTTTTTGCTGGATGTGGGGCTTGATTACCTCACCCTCGATCGCCCTGCCATGACCCTTTCTGGGGGGGAAGCCCAACGGATTCGGCTAGCCACCCAAATTGGGGCAGGCTTGACGGGGGTGCTGTATGTGCTGGATGAACCCAGTATTGGGCTCCACCAACGGGATAACTCGCGCTTGCTGAACACCCTGATCAAACTCCGCGATCTGGGCAACACCTTGATTGTGGTGGAACATGACGAAGAAACGATTCGCGCCGCCGACCATCTGGTAGACATTGGGCCAGGGGCGGGGGTGCATGGGGGGATCGTCGTGGCGCAGGGTGATTTGGCGCAATTGCTACAAGCCGAGGAGTCGCTGACGGGGGCTTACCTCTCTGGGCGCCGGGTGATCCACACGCCGGCGCAACGACGGGTCGGCAACGGGCGATCGCTGGTGCTCAAAAATGCCTACCGCAACAACCTGCGTAACATTGATGTGGAAATTCCTCTGGGCAAGTTGGTATCTGTGACGGGAGTCTCTGGTTCCGGCAAATCCACTTTGATTAACGAATTACTGTATCCGGCGCTGCAACACCACTTTGGCAGTAAAATCCCCTTCCCCAAAGAGATCGACAAGATTGACGGGCTGAACTCCTTGGATAAGGTGATTGTGATTGATCAGTCGCCGATTGGCCGTACGCCGCGATCGAATCCTGCCACCTATACGGGGGTATTTGATGTGATTCGGGATGTGTTTGCCGAAACGGTGGAAGCCAAGGCTAGAGGCTACAAGCCGGGACAGTTCTCCTTCAATGTCAAAGGGGGACGCTGCGAAGCCTGTGCAGGACAGGGGGTGAATGTGATTGAGATGAACTTCCTGCCGGATGTGTATGTCCAGTGTGAGGTGTGTAAAGGGGCGCGATACAACCGGGAAACGTTGCAGGTCAAGTTTAAAGGCAAATCGATCGCCGATGTCCTGGCCATGACTGTGGAAGAAGCCTTAGACTTTGCCCAAAATATTCCCCAGGCAGCCGCGAAACTGCAAACGCTGGTGGATGTAGGGCTGGGCTACGTGCGATTGGGGCAAACGGCACCGACGCTCTCCGGGGGAGAAGCGCAACGGGTCAAACTGGCGACGGAACTGTCCCGCCGGGCGACGGGGAAAACTCTTTACCTGATTGATGAACCGACGACGGGACTGTCGTTCTACGATGTCCATAAACTACTGGACGTGATGCAACGGCTGGTGGACAAAGGCAATTCCATCCTGGTGATTGAACATAACCTGGATGTGATTCGCTGTGCCGATTGGTTGATTGATTTAGGGCCAGATGGGGGCGATCGCGGTGGCGAAGTCATTGTCGTGGGCACGCCTGAAACCGTTGCCGAACATCCGCAATCCTACACGGGGCAATACCTCAAGCAAGTCTTACAACAATATCCAACCGCACCCTGTCCGGCGTAGGGAGACGTTATTGCCGCCAGGTTTCCACTTCCGTCAAGTCGCTCATAGCAGGATGAATGGTTACGGGCAGGACTTCGATCCGCACAACCAAATGTTGGGGATTATGACTGGCATCGCGGATCAACAAGGTTGTCAATTGCACCCACTGAAATTCACCATCCTTCCGCACACAGCAGGCTTTGATTTGATGGTGATCCAGCCATTGATTATCCAGATTTTGCATCAATCGCAACCAGCGATACAAGTCATCTGGATGCACAATATCCTGCAATTTCATTTGCTGTAAGGCGATCTTGTCGTAGCCGGTAATGCCACAGAAGGTGTCATTGGCTTCCACAATATGTCCCTGCAAGGTGGCGATCGCAATGCCCAGCGCTGCCGTCTCAAACACCGCCCGAAAGCGCGATTCACTTTCCCGCATGGTCTGTTCCACTTGTTTGCGGACGGTAATATCCTGAATTTGTGCAACCCAATACAGGGGCTTCTGCTCGAAATTTCGCACCAGCGCCAGACTCACCAGCGTCCAAATTGTTTGTCCGTCCCGGTGAATAAAGCGTTTCTCAAACGTTTCACTGGGCACCTCGCCGCGCAAAATTTTCAAGTTCATCGCATGATCCAGACCCGCATCTTCAGGATGGGTAATATCGCGGTAGCTACAGTGCAGCAAATCCGCTTCGGCGTAACCCAACATCTGACACAAGGCTGGGTTCACCTTCAACAACTTCCCATCCGGCGCGGCAATGTCCATCCCAATCATGGCCGAATCAAACGCCATCCGAAACCGTTCTTCACTCAAACGCAAGGCTTCTTCAGCTTCCTTCCGGGCGGTAACATCAAACTCCACGGAAGTCACTAACCACCGCCCTTGCTGCTCATCCCAGCGAGTAATAATATCCGCCGAAATCCACCGCCACCGCCCATCAGGATGGTCATACCGATATTCCAGCGCCAGTGATTGCCCTGCTGCCACTCGGTTGAACCCCGGCATCACTACGTTCTGCCAATCGTCGGTGTGCACCCGCTGCTGCCATACACCTGGCCGCACTAGTAGGGTTTCGGGGTTATACCCAAAGACTGCCTGCGCCCCCGCCGAGAAGTAGACCGATTGCAGCCTGCCCCCGGCATCCACATAGAAGTAGCAAATGGCAGCGGCAGCACTGTTCAAGACATCTTGGAGTTTGGCCTCCGACTGCCGTAACGCCTCTTCTAACCGTTTCCGCTCTGTGATGTCTTTGGCGATCGTCAGCAAACAGGGTTTGCCCTCCAGTTCAATCTTTTCGGAAGACAATAGGACGGTCATCGCCACCCCATGCTGACTGACCGTGTTCACTTCCTGGTTATACACACGCCCCGTCGCTTCGATCGCCTGCAGCAGTTTTTGCCGATCTGCCAAATTCTTCCACAAGCCTAAGTCCATGGCAGTGGAGTTGACAATGGTTGCCTGGGTGTATCCCGTCAGACGCAAAAAACTCTCATTCACCTCCAGAATTTTGCCGTCTGGGAGCGTCGTGATCAGGATCGGATCAGGGCTAGTGCGGAAAATTGTCGTAAATTTTTCTTTGGATTCCTGCAAGGCCAGGTTGACTTGATCAAAAGATTCAAACAAGTGTTCGGTCATCTTATTGAAAGAATGCGCCATGACCGCCAGTTCTAGAATCCGGGAGTGTTCTTCCACGGGTTCATCCAACTTATCTAGCATCAATGCTTGACTGGCATGATTCAGCCGCTGAATCGGTTTAGTAATTTGGCGTGCTGTCACCAGGCCCAGGGCGATCGCGGCAACTAACGCGCCCCCCGACAGCAAAAACATCGTCTGGTAATGGTCTTCCATCTGCGCCGCAAAGTTAGACTTGGGCACGGCCACCACTAACACCCAGTGCAGTGGAGCAGATGTGCGGATCGGGGTCACCTGCAGATAGAACGGCTTGCCTTGCACTGTAAAAGTCAGGGGGTGAGCGCGGTTGATCTGACTAAACCCTCCCAGTTCTTGGGTGATATATTGAGCCGCCTGGCGAATGATGGCGTTGGGACTGCGAGTCGCCAGCAAGCGCGTTCGGTGCCTGGGTGGGATGGTCTCCAGCACTGAGGCGGCAGCAGCAGGGCGCGACCCATATTTTTGTAAGGTGGTAAAGGGTTCACCATTGGTGGCCGCCACCAGTGCCCCAGTCGATTCCACAATAAACGCCTGCCCTGGAGTGGACATTTCCACATCCAACAATTGACTCACTTTTTCCAGATCGATCGCGGCTCCGACTACTCCCGGGTGTTTTTGAGCGTTAATTTGGAAGGGTTGTAGATAGGTCAGGAAAAATTTCGTCTGCTCCGTTCCTGGTCGCCCGATCAATTGCCAAAACCCCGTTGCGCCCTGTTTCACCTTAGTTCGCCAAACATTTTCCTGAAAAGGATCCTGGGTCAATTCAAACTGGGTGACAGAGAGCGATCGCGGCTCTTTCCCATTCACTTCTACCGACCGGCTGCTTAACTGGTTCTGCGTCGCGGCGTTTCGGCGATACAGGTTCCAGAGACCAGGTGTAGCAGCTTCGACCGCGACTAAATGGCTTTGGTGATCGCTGTGAAACAAGAGTTCTAACGCTGGTACCCCTTGATTCACCCGCTCTAACCGTTGCTGAAAGTAGCGTTCTAGCTTGGCAGTATCTTGAGTGGGCACAAAGCCGAGACTCAGATTATTGCTCACCTCTTCGGTCACTTGCACGGGCAGTTCTAAATAACGCGTAAGCTTCCGATCAAGGCGATCGATCAGCTCTCCCATGAGCTGTTGCGCCATTTCATTGTTTGATGCCTGCCCATGCCGATAGGAAAGGTAAGCGGTTAAGCTTACTGCCCCCATCACCTCTAAAACAAACGGTACCACTAAGACAATTCCCAAGGGAATGTTTTGGAAGCGCAACAAGCGTCGTAACTGGCTCATCAAATCTTGCTCACGAATTAATGAATCACCGACTGGGTGCCTTTACTCCATTAAAGCAACAATTTATTTTGTTCCCTAGCGGAAAGCAAACTTTAATTCTCTCAGGGGTAGCATTTTTAGACTGAATCTGCGTAGAGATTCGAACAATTTGTAAAACGCAACATCTGAACATATGCTCAGATGTTATACTTTCGATTACAGACTCAATGAGGATTTCCTATGACCACTGTGACGCAAATGAAATGTGCTTGTGAAACTTGCCTGTGCATCGTCAATCCGGATGCGGGTGCGGTCGAAAAAAATGGCCAATACTTCTGTAGTGAAGCCTGTGCGAATGGCCATGTTGATAGTAAAGGTTGTGGGCATTCTGGTTGTGGTTGCTAAATTGGTGATCGCTCCGCTGCTGGCATAGACTAGCAAATGATGCTTAAGGGTGGGTGGCTTCCGGTTTAACAGCAAAGGTTAAAACCGTTTCATCCACCCCTTTTAGCTTTAAAGGACTAAATTTAATAATTTCTTCTTCTTCCAAATAATCGGCGACTGCGGCAGACACCAGAATACAATCTGGGTCAGCCGCTTCCTGGATCCGGGCAGCAATATTGACGCTGGGGCCGATCGCGGTGTAGTCCGATCGCTCTGGTGAGCCAAACATCCCCACCACAGCAGTGCCTTGATGAATCCCACAGCGGAACTGCACCTGGTTAATGCCCTGGGCATGCCAGCGTTGATTCAGTTCGGTGAGCGATCGCCGCATCCCACGCGCCGCTGCGATCGCCCGGCGCACCTGCTCGTTAGGCGTAAGTTCTTCCGGTGCCCCAAATAACGCCAGAATGGCATCGCCCATAAATTTGTCGATCGTGCCCCCATTGTCAAAAATAATTTGGGTCATGGCGGCCAGGTATTCATTCAGCAATTCTGCTACTCGGCGCGATCGCAACGTATTCGACAATTGCGTAAAGCCGACAATATCGCTAAATAGAACCGTCATCAGCCGCGGTTCCGGACGTAAATCTAAGACCAGTTCGCCTTTGGCAGCTCGTTCCACCAACGACATGGGCAAAAAGCGCTTGAGGACGGAACCCGTTAAGTATTGATTGAGTTCGGCCACTCGTTGTTCATTCGCTTTGAGTGCCAGCAAATTGCGCACTTCCGCCAGCAATTCGCGATCGTTGAAGGGTTTTGCCAGGTACGCATCGGCTCCTTGCTCCACGCCTTCAATCCGGGTATCTTCATTCGCTTTCGCCGTCAGCAAAATGATGGGAATCCCGCACAGGGTCTCGTCCTGCCGCATTAAGCGGATCAAATCTAACCCAGACACCTGCGGCATCATCAAATCCGTCACCACTAACTGTGGTGAGTGCGATCGCACCAGACTCAGCCCTTCAGCCCCATTCCGAGCCGTCATGACCTGGTAGCCGCGATCGCGCAAAATCCCAGACACATAAGCCCGCACATCCGGATTGTCATCCACAATCAACACGCGCGCAGCCGTCGGCACATGGGGATCGTCAGTAGCAGCGGCGAGCGAGACGGATCCCGGCAGCACAGTGTCCGCATCGGTGAGATCGTCTTGTAAGTCGGCTTCAATATCAGCTAGTTCGATCGCCGCCCGATTTTGTTGCAATTCGGCCTGCACCGCAATCACCTGTTGTGGGGGCAAATGGGCAACTCCGGTCTGCACCCACACAGTGAAGGTTGATCCCGCCCCGTAGGTGGACTCCACCGCAATCTGACCACCATGCAGTTCGACCAGTTCTTTGACCAGGGCTAACCCTAAACCGCTACCTTCGTAACTGCGATTGGCTGACCCTTCTGCCTGCCGAAAGCGTTCAAACAGGTGCGGAATCTGGTCGGGCCGAATGCCAATGCCCGTATCAATCACTTGCAGCAAGCAATGATCTCCCGCTGGCGTTAAGGTGATCGAAATATTGCCTCCTGCTGGCGTAAACTTCATGGCATTGGATAGCAGGTTATACAACACCTTGTCAAATTTCTCCAGGTCTAAATAGACCAGTGGGCAGGTGTCTAATTGGGTCAGGAGTTGAATCCCTTTGCGATCGCAATAGGGGCGAAAAGAGTCTACCGTCTGGCTGACAAATTCCACCAGATCGCATGGGCGAAAACTCGGCTGCATCCGGCCGGCATCCAACCGTTGCAAATCGAGCAATTGATTCACCAAGCGGAGCAAGCGGCGAGAATTCCGTAGGGCAATCACCGATTGTTCGTGAGATAACCCTTGCGCTTTGGCTACAGCCCCTTCCAGCGGGCCGATCGTCAGCGTTAATGGCGTGCGGAATTCATGGGAAATATTTTGGAAAAATTCGGTCTTTTGCCGATCCAGTTCCAGTAATTGTTCTGCCTGTTGGCGGGTTTTTTGGTAGAGTCGCGCCTGTTGCACCGCGATCGCCGCCTGCGAAGCCACCGCTTGCGCTAACTCGATGTCAGACAGTAACCAGCGGCGGGCTTGATGATTCTGCCGCAGGGAAATACTGCCAATGATTTTGCCATCCGAGAGTAAGGGCACCACTAAAAGGGCGCGCGTGGAATGCCGAAAGGATTCTTCCGTCGTGGTCATTTCCGGGTACAGGCTGAGGTCGTTCAGCACGACGGGTTGTTTCGTCAGAATTAATTGCTTCAAGACGGGATTCCGCTCAATCGGCACTTTCGACTGCGGCATCAAGCGGGCACTATCCTCGGTGATCGCGATCGCGGCATCTGGCGAGTGCAGATCTTGGACCAAGGCATTAGACGACTGGGCGATCGCCCCCTTCCCCAGCAAAAACTGCCCTGGATGGGCGGCATCATGCAACCCCACGCACTGCACAAACTCATCCTCCTCAGTCCACAACGAGA
>JAIXVO010000469.1 GCA_027482985.1 Cyanobacteriota bacterium | reverse complement strand
CCCTCCCTCCTATCCCTCCTTCCCCAGCACCACCGATAAATTGTTTGCTGGCATTTGCACGATTTTGACGAGTTTTAAGCTCTGTTGGGCGGCAGCTTCGATCACGGCTTCCAGATCGCGTACGCCCCAATCGGGATTTTGCGATCGCAATCCTAGATCAAACTGCTCATTACTGGGTGCTGTATGTTGGCCGTTTTGTTTGTAAGGACCGTACAGGTAAAGAATGCCACCCACGGGGAGCAACCGTCCTGCGCCTGCCAGTAGTCCCAGACAGGCAGACCACGGGGAAATGTGGATCATGTTGATATTGACGATCGCTGTGATCTGGTTGGGGTCAAAGTCGGTGTTTACCAGTTCATCCGGTAATGGGCGTTGTTCAATTGACCAGGAAGGGAGGGCGGCATCCAACGCGATCGCCGGATAAAGATTGTCGCTGGGAGCCTCACTTTGCCATGCGGCGATACTCTCACGGGCGATCGGGTTCGGGTCAGACGGCAACCAGCGACGGGGAGCCAATTGCGGCGCGAAAAAAATCGCGTGCTCACCCGTGCCACTCGATACCTCTAACACCGTTCCCGTTGGCGGTAGTACCGCTTGCAACACTGGCAAGATGAAGTCGCGATTGCGTTGAGTGGCAGGAGCGTATTGGCGGCGATCGGGGGAAAGCATAAGGGGGAGGAATGGGAGGAATGGGAGGGAGGAGTCAGAAGTCAGGAGTCAGAAGTCAGGAGAAAATCGTAGAGACGTACCGCTGGCACGTCTATGCCGGAATCAGGCGGGAAGAAGTAGGCATAAGCGGGGACGATGCATCAGAAAATTGTAGAGACGTACCGCTGGCACGTCTATGCCGGAATCAGGCGGGAAGAAGCAGGCATAAGCGGGGACGATGCATCAGAAGATTGTAGAGACGTGCCGCTGGCACGTCTAGCAGCAGTCAGGAGAGAAGAAGACCATCGTAGAGACGTTGCCGCTGGCACGTCTCTGCCGGAGTCACGCGGGGTGTAGGCGCGCGGCATTTGGCAAAAGTCCCAAATTTGAAATCAACCCATGCCCTCACCAGGAATATGGCATCGAAGAATCAGGGGCAAAAGCCAATCTAACCAGCAATTCAGTCCCTCTAAACCTACCTTCCGCCCTCTGCCCCCTGCCCTCTGCCTCACCCCGATCGCACCTGACTCTGCCCCATCTGCTCCAGCAACTGCGTCTCACTGGTGGCAGGCGCTTTACACAGCAAGCCCTGGCAGACCAGTCCAACAGTGCCTTCAGGGAGATCTGATTGGATTTTATAAACAACAGTCGGGTGGTATTGGCGGGACAGTGTCGTGATCGCCGCTGGACTACTCCGGACGAGGGTGGGATGCAGGAACCAGTCTAACCCGGCGAACAAACTGGGGCTGGCTTGCGGCGTGTCTTGCAGGACGACCCCAAAGGCTTTTAAGGTGCGTTCGGCTTTGTCGAGATAACTCAGGTCTTCGGTGAGGAGGGCTAACCGGACGAGGTTACTGACGGCGATGCCATTGGCAGCTGGGGTGGCGTTGTCCATGTAACTGCGTTCGCGGACGAGTAAATCGGGGTTGTGGTCGGTGTTGAAATAGCCGCCCAGTTCCGCACTCCAGAGGTATTCGTCCAACTCGGCTTGCAGGCGAACGGCGTGGCGGAGCCAGTCGGTAGGAGGGGTGGCGGGAGGCGCGATCGCCAAAGTCGCCTGATCCAGATCCACCAGGGCTTTGATCAGCAGGGTATAGTCTTCCGCCTGGGCTAAGACATCCGGTTGCCCGTTGTAATTCACCCGATGCAGGCGTTGGTTGACCCCTTGTTGCTGCAGCATAAACGTCGTCGCCTGGGTTGCCATCGCTAACCAGGTGGGTTGCTGAAACACCACGGCGGCGCGGGCTAAACCCGAAATCATCAGGCTATTCCAGGCGACGATCAGCTTGGTGTCGGTGACGGGAGGAATGCGGCCTGCCCAGATGGTGTCTTTGGCTTCCTGATTGGTGCAGGCGGGAGGATAGGGAGCAACGCGATCGCAGCCCACCCCATACCGCAACTGAAACAACTGCTGCAAACTGGTGGCGATCGCGGGGGCTAACGAGCCGGGGTGCCGCCGTTGCAGGACATTCACGCCTTCAAAATTACCTGCCTCGGTGACTGTGAACTGTGCTTGCAGGGCAGTCAGTTCCGCGGCGGTCAGGATGTTGCTTAATTCCTCCCAACTCCAGACATAAAATGCCCCTTCTTCCGGTTCGCGATCGTCCGGTGTGACGAAGCTATCCGCATCCTGAGCGGCATAAAAATAGCCGTCTGGGGCGGTCATCTCGCGTTGCAGCCACTCCACGGTGAGGGCGATCGCCCGTTCAAAGGCAGGTTCCTCCACACCAGCGCTCCACAAATTCGCCAGATATTCCACAATCTGCCCATTGTCGTAGAGCATTTTCTCGAAGTGGGGCACGGTCCAGGTGGGGTCTACGGTGTAGCGATGAAAGCCACCCGCCACCTGATCCAGAATCCCCCCCAGCGCCAGATCCAAGCCTCGTTGCGTGCTGACGGCCTGGGGATCATAGCGAAACGCTGTGGCCAAGCGGCGCGATCGCAGCGACACTTCGGCATAGGGCATCATCGGAAAACTGGCTCCCGTCGATTTGCCAGAAATCACGCCCGTATTATATTCCAGCCCATGCAGCAACACTTCTCTGGGAATGGTTTCCACAACGGGCAACTGCACCGATCCCTGCAAATTGGTCAACACTTCCTGCGTGACCGCTTTGAGCTTTTCTTTTTCCTGGTCATAAAACCGCCGCACCCCTTCCAACACTTGCAGAAAGCTGGGTCGCCCATAGCGAGGTTCCACGGGAAAGTACGTGCCGCCATAGAACGGAATCAGTTCTCCCGGCGTGAGAAAAATATTCAGCGGCCAGCCGCCCTGCCCTACCATCATTTGCAGCGATTGCATATAGATGCTGTCCAAATCTGGGCGTTCTTCCCGATCCACTTTGATCGGCAAAAAGTTTGCATTCATATATTCCGCGATCGCCGCATCGGAAAAGGCTTCTCCTTCCATCACCGTACACCAGTGGCAACTGGAATATCCCACCGAAAGAAAAATTGGCTTATCCTCCCGCTGGGCGATCGCCAGCGCCTCATCACACCAGTACCACCAATCAATGGGGTTCTCGATATGCTTGCGCAGATATAAGCTATTCGCATCAACCAGATGATTCGGCATAGGTCAAATCGGTGAGAGACTACCCAAAGTGTACGGAAAATCCAGCGATTGGCACGATGTAAAATCCTCTGCCCAAACTTCGATAAGATCAATAGACCAATTGTTCAAGACTGAAAACCATGCGGGTATTCGTATTGCTGTACAACGTGGGCACCGATAACGAAGGGGTGCACATCCTGAAAATTCAGGATCATGACGTGGTACTGATGTTTGAGGCGGAAGATGACGCTACGCGGTATGCCTTGCTCCTGGAAGCGCAGGACTTTGCTAGCCCCAGTGTGGAAGCGTTCGATCGCCAGGAAATGGAAGATATTTGTGCCGAATTTGGCTACCTGCCGCAACTGGTGCCCGCTGGGTTTGTGCCAGAGTCGGAGGCCGATCGCCTGCTGTTAGCCCCACCCGAAACAAATTTAGACACCACCTGGAAAGCCGACGCTCCGGCCACTTCCGCTGCTACAGAAGCACCGGAAATCGCCAGCACTGACCTTGATCGCATCCGTCGCCAGCTGGAAGGACTGCTGTAATCATCTATGTTAGAGATGCCACACCGGGGTCATTTGCTGACAGAGCAAGCCAACCCCAACAGCCAGAATCTCGATCAACTCACGCCGCTGCAACTGGTGGACTTGTTTAATCAGGAAGATGCCCGGACGATCGCCGCGATCGCTCAGGCGCGAGAACCTTTAGCCGCTGCCATTACTCGCACGGCGGAAGCACTCCGGCACGGCGGTCGGTTGTTTTACATTGGGGCAGGCACCAGCGGCAGATTAGGTGTCTTGGATGCGGCAGAATGTCCCCCCACCTTTTGCACCCCACCGGATTTAGTCCAAGGCATCATTGCCGGGGGCGCAGCGGCACTGGTGCGCAGTTCGGAAGGGCTAGAAGATCGGGCGGACGATGGTGCAGCGGCGATCGCCCAACACCAAATTCGCGATCGGGATGTCGTCGTCGGCATTACGGCAGGCGGTACCACACCCTATGTCCAGGGAGCGCTCCATGCCGCTCGACAACGGGGCGCAACCACGATTTTTATCGCTTGTGTGCCAGCCGATCAGGTCAGCATTCCCGTTGATATTGACATTCGCTTGCTCGTTGGGCCAGAAGTCCTAGCCGGATCAACGCGGCTAAAAGCGGGCACCGTCACCAAACTGGCGTTGAACATCCTCTCAACTGGGACGATGGTGCAATTGGGCAAAGTCTACGGCAACCGTATGGTCGATGTCGCCGTCACCAACACCAAACTCCACGATCGCGCCCTCCGTATCCTGGGCGACCTGACCGATCTGCCGCGAGAAGCCGCCGTTGTGTTACTAGAGAAGAGCGATCGCAATGTTAAACTCGCTTTAGTTATGCACTGGACGGGATTGGATAAAACTCAAAGTGAAGTTTTGCTGACCCAACATCAGGGCAATCTGCGAGCGGCGATCGCGGCCTCCGTCACCCCTTAACGCGATCGTCAAATTGCTTGATCGCCCTCTCAGCCGTGGCGCGGCAAGGTTTATCCGACACTGCTGCGCTTCCTCGTGGATAACGGCGGCAATAATCCTGCCATCTACGAGGAAGCACTGGTTCAAAGGCAAAACCACAGGCATTGACCCTTCTGCCTTTTCACTTCTGCCTTTAAGGACTATCTGCCTTCCAGGGGTTTGATCCGGCGGTGAGTAAGTTGGCCGCGTTGAGCATTCTAACGGGTGACAGGATCGCGATCGCGGTTGGGCGGTAAAGCGGGGGCGACCAGCGAGAGGGAATTGGGTTGGGGCACGCGGCGAATATCACTAGGAACCTGCTCGGCGATCGTCAAACCTGCCAACGATTTGGAGGTTGACAATTGGAATTGGGTCGGTGCAGGCAATTTGTCAGTTGGATCAAACGCCACGGGGACTGACCCTGGCGGCAGGGCTGGCACTGTCGTCAGGGATGGCACGGGTTGGAAGGAGAAGGTTTGCGCCAGTTGCGCCCATCCCGGCAGGGGGAGTGCGAGTTGAGCGGCGAGATCATCGACCCAGGGAGAAATGAGCCAGCCCAGTTCCGGTAAGGTGGGCGGCAACAAGGCTAACGACATCTGTAAGCCGATCGCGGGGATTTCATCCTGAGGCATGCCCCAACCCATTAACGCCCCGGATAACGCCGTATTGCCCAGGCGGAATCCGGGTAGGGTTTGGGTTGGCAAGTTGATGTCTAATAAACCCGACAGTGCCAGGTTAAAGCTTTGCGGCTTGCGGGAGGCGGCTGCGAGTGCTGGAGGATTTTGCGCAAGGGCGATCGCCCCATTCAGGGCGATCGCCGGATCGAGCGCCACCCAACCCTCAGTCGTTGCCTCGTGGACTTCAAAATGCAAGTGGGGGCCAGTGGAATTGCCAGTACTGCCGACTAAGCCTAATAATTGCCCCTTCTGCACCACGTCCCCAGGCTTCACGAAAATCTGGGACATGTGACCATACAGGGTTTGCTGCGTCTTGCCATGCTGCACAATCACCGTCAGCCCATAGCCATCCAATGTGTCTGCCGTCTGCACCTGGCCCGCTTTCGCGGCCACAATCGGAGTACCCATTGGTGCGCCGAAATCAATGCCGCGATGAAAGCGGGGTGACCCACTGATGGGATGAATGCGCCAACCAAACAGAGACGTGATCGGAGCCGGAATCGAGAGGGGAAACGCAAAGTTCAAATTCCGCCCAATTAACTGTCCTAACCGCAACTGCATCTGCGCTTGACTGAGGGGAATGATCGGCGCTGTGGCATAATTGCCGCTCCCGCCTACTGGGGTCAGTCCTGATTGAGATGACGGCGTGACTTTGGTGCTGGGTTTTGTGCCTTTTGCCGTGATAGTTTTGTTGCCTTTTTTCGCCTGTTTCGCCTGCAACCGTTTCAGCAAGGCAGCTCTCACATTGGCAGGCAAGGCCGGATTATTAATAATCTTCTGGGCTTCCTCCAGTTCTCCCGCTTCACCATACTTGGCGGCTTCAGTCTCAGCCTGCTCCCGCTGCTTGGCTTGTTGTTCGGCTCTGGCTTTGCTGGTGAGTTCCAGTAAGGTTTGCTCAATTTCTTGGCGACGCTGCGCTGTCGCGGCATTCGGGGTCGTCGCCGGCGCGGGACTGGTTGCCGCTGGGGTGGGGGTGGGGGCAGGTGTCGCGGCTGGCGTGGGTGTGGGTTCAGCTACCGGGGCAGGGGCGGCAGGCGCTGCGATCGGTGTGACGACCACTTCCGGGGCGGCCACTCGCGCCGGGGTCGGGGGAGCCGCAGGAGCCGCATTGTCAACTTGAACTTGCACCTCAGCGACCGGATGGGGAGGAGCGGGCTGCTCGGTAAACAACGGAAAACCTCCTAACAAACGTACACAGACACAGCGAGGCCATGATTCCACACCATCTGATGGGGGGATGGCAGCAGGATAGTCAGTTAACTGTTACTCGTTAACTTTTACACCATCCGGGGGATGATTGTAGAAAACCATGATGTCTTTATGAAGTTTTGTTCGTCACATCCGCAACATTGGCGAGGCAAATTGAAGTCCGCGATCGCCCCACTGCTGGGCAGTATACTCGTCACGTCGCTGTTGATCACGGGCTGCGATCGCTCCAGTTCCGACAGGCCCCCCGCAGACTTATCAAAATCTTTACCCATTGGCGTAGCTTTAGCGCAAACCAGCAACCTGGCCTTGTTGGGACAAGAGTCGGTGAATGGAGCCAAAATTGCCGAACAGTATTTCAATGCTGAGGGTGGGATTCAGGGCATTCCTTTCAAGCTGATTTACCAGGATGCCGGCGGAGATGAAGCCGGGGCAATCAATGCGTTTCAGACGTTGATTACGAAAGATAAAGTGTTGGGCATCGTCGGGCCGTCTTCCTCGCAACAGGCGTTTGGCGCGAATCCGTTGGCGGATCTGGCGAAGGTGCCTGTCGTCGGGCCGACCAATACGGCGAAAGGGGTGCCGGAAATTGGGCCGTTTATTGCGCGGGTGGCCTCACCCGTCACCGTCCTGGCTCCGACCTCGATCAAGGCGGCGCTCAAACTGAATCCGCAAATTCGGCGGGTGGCGGTCTTCTATGCCCAAAATGATGCCTTTAGCCAGTCGGAAACCGAGATTTTTCAACAGGCGCTCAAAGCTCAGGGACTCGCGATCGCCACCATCCAAAAATTTCAGACCACCGATTCGGATTTTCAAACGCAGGCCACAACCGCGATTAATCTCAAACCGGATCTGATCGTGATTTCTAGTTTGGCGGCGGATGGGGCGAATCTGGTGCGGCAATTGCGTGAGTTGGGCTACCAGGGCTTGATTGTGAGCGGGAATGGCTTAAACACGCCCAATATCTTTCCCGTGTGTGGCGTTTACTGCAATGGGATTTTGATTGCACAAGCCTACAGTCCGGCGCATCCCAGTGCAATTAATCAAGCCTTTCGCCGCGCTTATCAGGAACAATATCGGCAAGATCCGCCGCAATTCAGTGCTCAGGGGTTTACAGCAGTGCAGGT
>JAIXVO010000009.1 GCA_027482985.1 Cyanobacteriota bacterium | reverse complement strand
TGAGGAGTTGCAGGTAAAAACATCTGCTGTAAGGGCGAATGGTCATTCGCCCCCAACCCCAGAACTTTGAGACGTTACCGTTAATACTGCCAATTAGATTCGTTGTTGACTAAGTCTTTGTCGCCCGTGAGTGGATGGGCGACTTTTTCCTTTAGATCTTCTGCAAACGCCTTCGTGCTGGGAGAAATCGGTTCATCCAGGTTGAGTTTTTCCCGCACTGTATCGGCAGTCTCTTTGAGTTTCTCCCGCGTATTCTCAATCAAATTCTCGCTACCTTCAGATTTATCTGCTTCAGCATCCTCTAAAGGCGTGCGAGTAGACTTGACTTGAGCCATTGGATAAGGGCTAGCCTTCGCAGTCATTGGTTTAACAAAGGTTTGATAGAGATTGCCAGACCCAAACAGAATGGCCGTAAACAGAATCAGATTCAAAGCCAGCGTGAGGATGACCTTACCCACTTTGGCGAGGCTGAATGGAGTTTCAGATGAATTCATCAGGAGCTTCCTTTAAGGCTTCAATAGTACCTTGATGCACTGGTCTTGTTTGTGCTTAAACAGTTCGTAGCCGCGTTTGGTTTCTGCCAATGGCAGTTCATGGGTGAAGACAAAGGATGAATCAATTTCACCATTCATCACATGTTCAATCAGTTTCGGAATATACTTTTGACCATGCATTTGCCCCATCCGCATGGTTAAACCTTTATTAAATGCAGCACCCATCGGCAACTTGTCAATAAAGCCGCCATACACGCCCATGATCGACAACGTGCCGCCTTTACGACAGGCCACAATCATCTGACGCAGAATGTTGGGGCGATCGCTCTCCAGGCGAACGGCTTGCTTGACGCGATCGAAGGCTCCTTCAATCCCCATCCCGTGTGCTTCCATGCCACAGGCATCCACACAGGAGTCGGGACCGCGTCCGCCTGTCATTTCGTTCAACGCTTCACCCGCATCGACTTCTTCATAGTTGATGATTTCGGCACCGCTCTGTTCCTTCGCCATTTGGAGGCGTTCGGGAAAGCGATCGATCGCAATCACCCGTTCTGCCCCCATCAGGTACGCACTGCGGATCGTGAACTGACCGACAGGCCCGCAGCCCCAAACTGCCACCGTATCACCCGGTCGGATATTGCACAGGTCAGCGCCCATATAGCCTGTGGGGAAGGCATCGGAGATGGGCAGCGCTTGAGCATCCGTGAGTTCGGCGGGCACTTTGAATGCCCCATAGTCGGCAAAGGGAATCCGCACATATTCGGCCTGCGCTCCGGCATACCCGCCAAACAGGTGCGAGTAGCCAAAGATGCCAGCGGTGCCAAACCCATATAAAGGTTCTTGCAAATTACCATTGGGATTCGAGTTATCACAGAGTGACCACTGTTGTTGAGTACAGTGTGCACAGTGACCGCACCCAATAATGGAGGACACCACGACGCGATCGCCAATCTTTAACTTCTTGACCTCACGCCCAATCTCGACTACTTCTCCAATAAACTCGTGACCGATAATGTCACCAGGTTGCATGGAAGGAATGTAGCCATCGTAGATGTGTAAATCAGAGCCACAAATGGTGGTTGCCGTGATTTTGAGAATGGCATCGCGCGGATTTAGAATGGCGGGATCGGGCACTGTTTCGTACCGGACATCCATCGCCCCATGCCAACAAATTGCTTTCATTGGTGAGTTCTCCTAGGGATGTAGCACAACTTTCGTACAGTTTTCTTTCTTGTGCTTAAAGATGTCGTACCCGTGGGGCGCTTGTTCTAAGGATAGATGGTGTGAAATAATCCCCGTGGGGTCAATCCGACCTTCCTGAATGTGTTCCAACAGAGTTGGGAGATAACGGTGAACGTGAGTCTGCCCCATCTTAATCGTGAGTCCTTTATTGAAGGCAGCCCCCATTGGGATCTTGTCTAAAAAGCCGCCATACACCCCCGCGAGGGAAACATGTCCGCCTTTCCGACAGGACACGATCGCTTGCCGAAACACATTTGGGCGATCGGTTTCCAGTCGTACTGCTTGCTTTACCTTGTCGTACAACCCTTCTAAGCCCATGCCGTGAGCTTCCAATCCGACTGCATCCAAACAGGCATCTGGCCCGCGTCCGCCCGTCATTTCCTTCAAGGCTTCCCCGGTGTCAATTTCTTCATAGTTGATGACTTCGGTGGCACCATATTGCTTCGCGAGTTCTAGTCGTTCCGGCACGCGATCGATCGCAATCACCCGTTCTGCGCCCAGTAGGATCGCACTCTTGATGGCGAATTGCCCCACGGGACCGCAACCCCACACCGCCACAATGTCACCGGGTTTAATATTGCAATTTTCAGCCGCCATGTAACCCGTCGGCAAAATGTCCGTCAGGAATAACACTTGGTCATCCGTCAAATGATCCGGAATCTTGAAGGGGCCGACATCCGCAAAGGGCACACGGGCATACTCCGCCTGTCCCCCCGCATAACCGCCAAACAAGTGCGAATAGCCAAACAATGCAGCAGGAGAATGCCCGTATAACTTCTCGACCATTGCCGCATTCGGTTCTGGATTCGAGTTATCACACAGCGACCACAAATCGCTTTGGCAGAAGAAACAATGTCCGCACGACATCGGGAACGGGACAATCACGCGATCGCCCTTCTTCAAATTACTAACTCCCGACCCGACATCGACCACTTCCCCCATAAATTCGTGACCAATAATGTCACCGGATTGCATGGTGGGAATAAAGCCATCATAGATATGCAAATCAGAGCCACAAATGGCCGTCGAAGTAATTTTGATAATCGCATCTCTGGGATTAATAATTTCTGGATCGGGCACCGTTTCTACCCGCATATCCATCGCGCCATGCCAACAAACAGCTTTCATTTTTGGAGTCTCCGAGTGTGTAGATAAAAAAATTGGGGAGTTGAGAGTGGGTAATGGGTAATTGGTGATAGGTAATGGGTAATTGGTAATGGGTAATTGGTA